>JAEWIK010000268.1 GCA_023387135.1 Actinomycetes bacterium
CGGGTAGGCATCGCTCGGCAGTCCTTCTCAGTCGGCGTCGGTCACTTGGCGGACTTCAGGATCGGGTCGATGGTCGACGAGCAGATCCCGCCCAGTGCCTCAGCCGCGGGCTTCCGGTTCATCACGATGTCCTCGATCGCCGGTGCCACACCGTCCTGGCTGGAGACCTGGCTCCACACCACCGACGGATCGACGTTCGTGAACGTCAGCGGCCAGGACGCCGGCTCGATCTGGGCCGCCACCAGGCCCTTCGGCTCACCCTCTGCCTGAGCGAAAGCCGGTCCCATGGCGACGTCCTTGTAGGCGGGGATCAGTCCCATCTGGGTGCCGGCGCCCTCGGTGGTCATGTAGTGCAGGAACTCCCAGGCGGCGTCCTTGACCTTCGAGTTCTCGGCCATCGCCCAGACGTGGATCTGCGCGAGCGTGGCGTTCCCGGCGGGCCCCTTGGGCAGCGCCGCCATTTCGTAGTCGAGATCCGGGTTCTGCTGCCGGACGTTCACCACCTGCTCGTGCGAGCCCTGCTGCATCGCGACCTGGCCGCGGACCCAACGGGAGTAGCCCGGCTCCTCCTGCTGCAACTGCGGCGTGATCGCCGAGTGGTCCTTCCACATCAGGTCCTGCAGCCATTGGAAGCCCGCGATGGTCCCGGCCGAGTCGGCGGCGCACTGGTTGCGCTGATCGCCGCCCAGGATGCCACCGCCGAAGGCCTTCAGGACCGGCGCGTAACCGGGCTCGATCGGCGCGGCGGCGAAGTTGAAGTAGCCGTACTGCACGATCTGCTTGGCATCGAAAGCCGGATCGGTGGCGTTCCGCCCCTCCTTGTCGAGGGTCAGCTTGGCCGACCACTCGCGGAGGTCGTCATAGGTGTACGAGCCGTCCGCGGGCGGGTAGTCGAGCCCGGCGGCGTCGAACATCGTCTTGTTGTAGAACAGCGACTGGATGTTGTAGCCCATCGGCAGCCCGTACAGCTTGCCGTCGGCCGACGTCAGCGAGTTGATGATGGACGGCGTGAAGTCGGTCTTCTTCGTCCCGGAAGCGTCAAGGTAACTCGTCAGGTCAGCGGTGACCCCGTCGCGGCCGGCCTCGAAGTAGTTCCAGCTACCCATGACGAAGACATCGGGCAGCGTGCCTCCGGCGGCGAGTGTCTTGCAGGCGGCGTAGTCCACGCCGCAGTCACCGGTCTCCCACTCGATGGTGATCTCCGGGTGCGCCGAGGAGAACCCCGACGCGGCGTCCTTGATCGACGTGATGTCTGCGTCATTGCCCCAGAGCATGACGCGCACGGTGGCGGGCTGTGCTGCCGGAGGCGAGGCTTCACCGCCGGGCGACACCGATGGTGCCGGTGTCGCTGAACATGCGCCGGCCAACAGCGCCAGGCCGACGCCGACTGCTCCGATCAAGGCTTTCCTACTGCGTCCCATGTGAATCTCCCTCGGCTCGTGGGGACCGTACGACTGAATATTGCCACGTAGCATGCTACGTGGCAATACCGCGTCGGATTGTTCAGTGAACCGCGCTCGACTCACGCACCACGAGTTCGAACGGAACGACCGAATGCGTAGGCTCCGGCTCGCCGGCGTCGGCACCGCGGGCGGCGATCCGCTTGAGCAGCAACTCGACAGCGCCCGCCGCGATCGCGTCCTTGTCGGGAGCGACGGTCGTCAGGGTCGGCACCGCGTACTCACCCTCCTCCAGGCCGTCGAAACCGACCACTGCGATGTCGTCGGGAATCTTGATGCCGCGCAGCCGGGCGCAGTGCAGGCCGCCCAGGGCCAACAGGTCGGTCGCGAAGAAGACTGCGTCCGGCCGGAGGTCCGAATCGAGCAGTGCGGCCATGCCGTCGGCGCCGTGCCGGCGGTGGTAGGCGTCGGTGCGAATGACCAGCTGGTCGCGGAACGGCAGGCCGGCGGCCTCCAGCGCGAGGCGGTAGCCCTTCAGGCGGAGTTCGGCCATCCGGAGCGACTCCCCCGGGTCGGCGCCCACGAACGCCACCCGGCTTCTGCCGGCGTCGAGCAGGTGCTTCGTGGCCGCCGCGGCCGCCTCGACGTCGTCGATGCCGATGTGGTCGACAAGGCCCTGGCCGGTGCGTTCGCCGATCAGGACCACCGGCGGACGGACGCGACGATCCGCCAGCAGCGCATCCACCGGCCCGACGGCGCTGAGGATGGTCCCCTCCGCATACTCTGCGGCAGACCCCGCCAACGCCTCGCGCTCCCGCTGAGGGTCGCTGCCGGTCTGGCGCACCATCACCCCGAAGCCCCGGTCCTCCGCCGCTCGCACGACGCCCCGGGCCAGTTCGGCGAAGTACGGCACGTCCAGCTCCGGGATGACCAACTGGATCACCCGCGACCGACCCGATCTGAGGCTGCGAGCGGCCTGGCTCGGCGCGTAGCCGAGGCGCTCGATCGCCTCGTTCACTCGCGCGACGACCTCCGTGCTGACATGCGGGAACTTGTTCACCACATTCGACACCGTCCGCTGCGAGACGCCCGCCAAGCGCGCGACGTCGGCCTGAGTGACAGCCATGGGTCCTCCTCCGTTACTACGTGGCATGCTAGCAAACGCGCCGGCGTGCAGACAGGCCCCGGAGGCGACGACGGCCGTACCCAACGCCGAAACCCCGCGAGCGCCACCGGTCAGTGAGCAATTGCCGCATGGCGGGTTCTTTGTGGGGGCAGACCCCGGCCACCTAGACTCGGGGGTCGAGGGGAGTACTTCTCAAGTCACCTGTTGGTCAGTCCGGGCTCGTCATCGCGCCCCCGCGGGTGTGCCGGAGACGGCGAAGGAGACCTCGCAGAGCAACACCTGTGAGGGAGAACCCTGTTGTCCATGCCCGTCCTCGAGATCGCCATCGGTTCACCGGAACTGTGGGGGATCAGCATCGCGGCAGTCGTCGCGCTGTTCGTGCTCGACTTCCTGATCACGCGCAAGCCGCACGAAGTGTCGATGAAGGAAGCCATCGGCTGGTCTGCCTTCTACATCGCGCTGCCGCTGGCCTTCGGCGTGTGGATCTGGAACGCCTTCGGCGCCGAGCGCGGCCTCGAGTACTACACCGGCTACCTCGTCGAGAAGTCGCTCAGCGTCGACAACCTGTTCGTCTTCCTGCTGCTGCTCTCGTCGTTCGCCGTCCCGCGGGAACTGCAGCAACGCGTGCTGCTGATCGGGGTGGCCGGCGCGCTCGTCCTGCGTGGTGTGTTCATCGCACTCGGCGCCGCCATGCTCGCCAACTTCTCGTGGACGTTCCTGCTGTTCGGAGCGATCCTGCTCGTCACCGCCGTGAAGGTGCTGCGGGACGCGCTCAACCCCGCCAAACACGAGATCGAGGTCGGGTCGCTGCGGGTCGTCAAGGTCGTCCGCCGCTTCTGGCCGGTGACGGACGACTACCGCGGCCCCCGCTTCAGCATCGCCGAGGGCGGACGGCGGGCGCTCACCCCGTTCGCGCTGGTGACGCTCGCGATCCTCGCGACGGACGTCGTCTTCGCCGTCGACTCGGTGCCCGCCGTCTACGGCATCACCGGCGATCCCTACCTCGTGTTCGTGACGAACGCGTTCGCCCTGCTCGGCCTCCGCGCGCTCTACTTCGTGCTCGAAGGAGCCCTCGGCTCGCTCGTCCACCTCGGCTACGGCCTCGCCGCCATCCTGGCGTTCATCGGCGTCAAGCTCGTCCTGCACTGGGGCCACGGCGTCTGGAGCTGGGTGCCCGAGGTCGACACGCTCGCGTCCCTCGGCGTCATCGTCGGCATCCTGGCGCTCGTCATCGTGACCAGCCTCATCGCCAACCGCCGCGCCCGGAACGCCGCCGCGACAAGCTGAGGACGCCGGCCGATCCTCGGCACGAGACGGTCCGGAACTCCGAACTCCCACAACACGAGGACGCGGCATTGGCCGCGGGCGCGTGACCGTCGGGTGGCGGTGGGTATGGGGAGTGCATGGCTGACAAGGTGACGACGCGGGCGCAGGGCAATCCGCCGGGGCGGGAGGCTTCCAAGCCGACGGAGATCCCCGGCAAGGGATGGCTGCAGGTGGCGAAGCGGGGCTGGAAAGAGGCCTCGGCCGACCAGGTGCCGCTGCTCGCGGCGGGGGTGGCGTTCTTCGGGTTCCTGGCGCTGTTCCCGGCGCTGGTCGCCTTCACGCTGATCTACGGCCTCGTGGCCGATCCCGCGACTGTCACCGAACAGACCGCCGTCTTCACCGGCTCGCTGCCACCCGAGGCGCGCACGCTGCTGGTCGACCAGCTGACGCAACTGACCTCCGCACCCCCACAGAGCCTGGGCTGGGGCCTCGTCCTCACGCTGGCCATCGCGCTGTGGAGCGCGTCTGGCGGCGTCGGCAACCTCGTGACGGCCATCAACATCGCCTACGACGAGGAACGGCGGCGGGGCTTCATCAAGGAGAAGCTGGTCGCGCTCGGCCTCACGGTCGGGGCCATCGTCTTCATGGCCCTCATGGTCGTGCTGGTCGCGGGCATCCCCGTCGTGCTCGAGTTCGTCGGCCTCACCGGCGGCTGGCGCTGGCTGGCCGAAGTCGTCCGCTGGGTGGTCATAGCCGTCCTCGTCATGGTCAGCCTCGCCGTGCTCTACAGGGTCGCTCCCGCCAGGCAGCCACCGAAGTTCAGGTGGGTCTCGGTCGGCGCCGCCGTCGCCACCGTGCTGTGGTTGCTCGCGTCGGTCGCCTTCTCGCTGTACGTCACGCTGTTCGGCAACTACGCCAAGACATACGGGGCGCTCGCGGGCGTCGTCGTGCTGCTGCTGTGGCTGTGGATCAGCACGTACGCCATCCTGCTGGGCGCCGAGATCAACGCCGAAGCCGAGGAGCAGACGGCCCGCGACACCACCACCGGGCCGGAGCAGCCGCTCGGCACCCGCGGGGCGGTGAAGGCCGACTCGGTCCCGCCACCGTCCGGCGACGCGCGGCCAGACGTTGCCAAGAACGACCCGGGTCCACGAAGCTGACCTCCATGGCACCTGGCAGGCTCGGCGTGGTCTGGAATCCGCTGCGCGCCGAGCGTCCGGCGCTGGAGAAGGCGCTCAGCAAGGCCGGCCACACCGGCGACGTCGGCTGGTACGCCAGTTCCGCCGAGGACGCGGGGCAGGCGGCCTGCAGCAAGGCGATCGACGAGGGCGCGGACGCCGTCATCGTCGCGGGCGGCGACGGCACCGTCAGGGCGGTCTCGGAGACCCTCGCGGGGACGGGGATCCCGCTGGGCATCGTCCCCATCGGCACCGGCAACCTGCTCGCGCGCAACCTCGGCATCCCGCTCAACGACCTCGACGCCGGCTTCAGGACGGCGCTGCGTGACCCCACCCGCACGATCGACGTCGGCTGGGCCGACCTCACCGGCGGCGACCAGCCCGGCAGGCACGTCTTCGTCGTCATGGCGGGGTTCGGCATCGACTCGCGGATGATCGCCGAGACCGACGAGGAACTGAAGGTCAAGGCGGGGTGGATCGCCTACGTCGCCGCCCTCGGCAAGGCCCTCGCCACGGTCAGGGTGACAGGCATGCGGCTCTCGGTGGACGGCGCCGAGCCGCGCCGCGCCCGCGCTCACACGCTCATCATCGGCAACTGCGGCACCGTCCGCGGCGGCATCACGCTGCTGCCCGACGCCGTCATCGACGACGGCCTGCTCGACGTCCTGCTGGCCAGCGCCGTCACGCTGCCGCAATGGATCAACACCCTCAAGACGATGATCTGGGACAACGGCGTGCTGCGCCTGTTGCGAAAGCGCCGCACCGCCAAGGACGGCACCGCCACCACGCACTTCCCCGCCACCACGGTGCGGGTCGAGGTCGCCAACCCCGTGACCTTCCAGGTGGACGGCGACACCCTCGGCGACATCACCGCCGTCACTGTCGAGGTGGCACCCGGTGCCCTGATCGTCCGCGCGCCCCGGCCAACACCGAGCCGCTGACACCCGGGGCGTCGTACGTCGCCAGGGCGGAAGACCGGCGCGCGGGCGCACCGCCTAACCACACGGACGACGGACGCCAGACTGGCGCGCGACGCCAGGCTGACGACCTGCTGACGGCCCGGGAACGCGGAACAGGGACCCCCTCGCGGGGATCCCTGTCCGGTGTTCGCCAGGTTTGGGCTACTGCTGGTTGTCGGCAGCGCGGCGAGCCTGGTCGGCGACGTCCGAGGCCGCGCCGCGGGTCTCGTCCGCCACGTCCGCGGCAGCACCGCGTGCCTGCTCGGTGACGTCAGACACCGCACCGGAAGCCGTCTCGCGAACCTCGCCGGCGGCGTCTGTCGCCTCGGCCTGGACGTGCTGGACCGCCTCTGTCGCCGAGCCCTTCACCGACTCCACCGCCTGCTTGGCCGGCTCGGCCAGGTTGTCCACCAGCTCCTTGCCCGCGGCCGCCACCTGGTCGGTGAGCGGCTGGGCCTGCTCCTTGATGCTCTCCGCCCACTCCTGCTCCTTGCGGGAGGCGGGGAAGACCGCCGCCAGCAGCAGGCCGAAGCCGAACGCCACCAGCCCGGCGGCGAGCGGGTTGCCCTCGGCCTGGCGCTTCAGGTTCTGCGGCATGCCCGCCACCGCGTCGCCCACGTCCGACGCCTTGTCGGCGAGGTCCTGACCGGCCGTCCTGACCGTCTCGCCTGCGACGTCGCGGACGTCCTCGGCGCTGCCGAGCACCCTGTCGAGCAGGCGGGAACCGGCGGCCTTCGCCCGCGACACCTGGCGCTGGGCCATGTGAACCGGGTTGGCCTGGTCGGCGAGCGCGTCCACATCCTGCGAGAGGGTGCTGCGCGTGTGTTCGATCCGGTTCCGGATCTCTTCGGGATCGCTAGTCATCGGTTGTCCTCCTCATTGCCCTTCAACGCGTTCGGGATCTTGCTGACTGTCTCGGCAGTCTTCGGAAGGCCGCGCACCCTGGCCATCTCGTTGCGGCCCGTCACGGCGAGAATCGCGGCGACGATCGCCCAGATGACTGCCACGATCACCGCCGACCAGCCGAGGCCGACCAGCGTGCCGAGCGCCCACCACAGGGCCACCGACAGGAACAGCAGCGTGAACCAGCCCGCCACCCCGGCACCGGCGAACATGCCGGCGCCCTTGCCTGCGCGGGAAGCTGTCTCGCTGAGCTCAGCCCTGGCGAGTTCGACCTCCTGGCGCATGAGCGTGGAGAGGTCCTGGCTGATGTCGCCCATGATCTCTCCGAGCGAGCGATCCTCCTCCACCCGGCGAGGCACCACCGGTGCCGGTGCTCCAGGCGCCGTCGGCAGGCGGTCGTCGCCCAGCGGCCCGGAATAGGCAGGGTCGCCGTTCGGGTAGTCCTCCGCCGCCGGGGTCGGCATCGGGAAGTCGTTCGCTCCCCGCACCGGGCTCACCGGGTCGTAAGGACCAGCCGTCGGGCGCAACGGGTCGTTACCCCCCGAGCCCGCGGTCAGCGGATCGTTGGGGATCGTCATCGGGGAACACCACCCTGGGTGCCGCCCTGCACGGGCCAGGACTGCCCGGACTCACCCGAGACGTCTTCTGGAAGCACCGGCGGGGTGCGGGTGCCCCACGGCATGTCGTCAGGCTGGTCGACCTGGGAGCCCGTCTCGCTCGGCCAGGCGTGCGTGGCGGCCGCCGTCGTGCTCGCGTACTGCGAGCCGCCGGTCACGCGTCCGCCACCACCGGCGCCCACGAGACGTGAGCCGGACGGCGTCGAGGACGACGACTCCGAGGCTGACGCGGCCAGGCTCCGGCTCAGCCTGCCCACCACGACACCCGCCAGCACCGAGCCGGCGAGGAAGGCGAACGGCCTGCGCCTGGCGAACCTGCGCAATTCGGCGAACACGTCCGAGGGCTCGGACTCCGACAGCCAGTGCGACAGCGCGCCACCGCGTTCCGCGCCCTGCTTGGCGAGCGAGGTGAGCGGGCCGCCCGATTCGG
The DNA here is from genome assembly GCA_023387135.1 of Actinomycetes bacterium. Lineage (GTDB taxonomy): Bacteria > Actinomycetota > Actinomycetes > Propionibacteriales > Propionibacteriaceae > Propionicimonas. The sequence continues at coordinate 7,880 of JAEWIK010000268.1, forward strand.
ACTTGGACGCCATCTCTCCCAGCTCGGCGGCCATCGTGTGCAACAGGTCGGCGAGGTGCTGCTGCCCCGCGCTCGCCTGCTCCCACAACTGGTCGCGGGTCTGGGACCAGAGGTCCTGGAGCTGGTCGCGGGCGTCCCCGGCGAGCCTGCCGAGTTCGTCCTTGGCGACCGCGGCGACCTCGCCGCCGCGCTCCACGACCACGTCCTTGACCTCGGACGCGCTCGCCACCGCCTGGTCCTTCACGGCGCCGGCGCTCTCCACCGCCTTGTCCTTGACGGCACTCGCGCTCTCGACGGCGCCGTCCTTGACGTCGCCGACGCTCTGCTTCAGGCCCGAGGAGTCGCCGCCGTCGTCGGGGAACTGGGACGCGAGCGTGCTGCCGTGTCCGGCCACGGCTCCGGTGCCGGTTCCCAGGGTGTCGGAGTCGGAGTCCCTCAGCCCGTAGGTGCCGGCGTCGGAGCCGACCGGGTACGAGCCCTGCGAGCCAGAGTCGCTCCCGTAGGTGGTCTCCGCGTAGGACTCGTCGGACGTGGTGTAATCGGTCTGTCCCTGCTCCGGGTAGGCGCCTGTCGTGTCCGACTCGTCGGCGTTGCGCCAGATGTCACCCGGCACGTCTGCTGACGGGTCGCGCCAGGCGTCGTCCGGGCGGGATTCGGGGGTCTCGTTGGTCATTGCTACTCCCTTTTCGGCTGCCGTCGGCAGCGGGTGATGGGTTGTGATGCCGCGACCACTGCCCCATACCCGACTGCCTCGCCACGAAACTGGGAGCGAGCGTCAGAGAGCCCTCCTCACGAGGTCGACAAGCGTGCCAGCGACCACTCGTGCAGCAGCGGGATCCCCACCTCGGCGAGGTACTCGTAGTCCTCGATCGTGTTGTAGGCGTGCGCCGAGAGCCTCAGGTAGCCGCGTCCGGCGAACTCGGTGAAAGCGCACGCGATGCCGGTCGCGTCGCCGAACGGCACCCGCAGGGCGTCGGCCTCGTCGTGCGTGCTGCCGAGGTCGCCGGGCAGCCTGACGAGCCGCAGCGGGCCCACGGGCTGGCCGACGTCCGGCAACGGGTCGTCGACCATGCCGTCGAGGGCGTCCGCCACCACCTCGCACGCCTGGTCGAGCAGGGTGCGTGCGCCGGCCCTGAGGTCCGGCCAACCGTAGGTGTCGTCGAGGTAGTGCCAGGCGAAGGGCGCCGTCAGCCACGGGGTGACGTCCATCGTCCCGTTGTGGTCGAAGCGTTCGGGGAACGCGAGCGGCGCACCCCAGGAATCGATCAGCGGACGCAGTTCCCGGCCGTCGCCGCGCGCCACCAGCACGGCGGCACCGCGCGGCGAGCAGGCGAACTTGTGGAGGTTGCCGACCCAGTAGTCGGCCTCACGGCAGACGGGATCCGCCAGCACGCCGGGGGCGTGGGCGCCGTCGACGAGGGTGAGGACGCCGAGTTCGCGCGCGAGCCGGCAGAGCGCGTCGACGTCGAACTCCCTGGCGGTGGCGGAGGTGATCTGGTCGATGACCAGCAGGGACGGGCGCCGTGCGGCGAGCTCGGCGCCGATGAGGTCGACCACCTCCGACGCGCGGGCCGAGAGCGGGACGTTCGCGACGGCGAAGGTGCCGCCCGTGCGGGCCGCCAGGCGCTCCGCCCCCATGGAGACGGCGCCGTAGCCGTGGTCGGTGACGAGGACGTCGACGGGGCCGTCACCCAGCAGCGCCTGGTAGACCACCGACGCCCCCGCCGAGGCGTTGAGGACGAAGGCGAGCTTTCCCTCGTCCACGGCGAGCAGGCGCGCCATGTCGTGGCGGGCCTCGGCGATGCGTTCGGGGAGGGCGGCGAACCACCTGACGGGGTTGGCCTCGACCAGCCGCCGCAGCCTGTCCTGTTCGTCCTGGACGGCCGCCGGCACGGCGCCGAACGAGCCGTGATTGAGGTGTCTCACCGCCGGATCGAGCGTCCACCCTGGCCTGCTGGTTCCTGACGATGCGATCGGCACGGACCGCAGCCTATTGCCGCGGCAGCTCCAGGCCGGTGAGCAGGTCACGGAGCGTACTGATCTCGGCGAACAGGCGCTCCCGGGTGTGCTCGGGATCGACGCTCCCGGTGCTCGCCATCGCCGAACTCACCACGACGACGATGGTGCCGAAGATGAGCCTGGCCACGTGCGGGTCGCCGCTGCGCTGCTCGATCAGGTCACGGATCGGACGCAGCCTGCTGCTGGTCTGCCGCCAGAAGTCGAGCCCCAGCTCGGGCTGCTGGTGCAGCAGTTCCTTGATGCGCGGGTAGTCGGACGGCAGGTTGACGTTCTGGCCCAGCAGTTCGAAGGCGTCGGCGATGAGGCCGCCGCTGCCCGCCAGGAACTCCTGCTCCTGCTCGGGGGAGATCTCCGTCACCAGGATGTCGAACGCCGCCGCGAGCTTCGTCGGGTAGTAGTTGAAGAACGTCCTCGGCGAGACTCCGGCCGCGGCGCAGATCTCCTCGACGGTCACTCCGTGGGGGCCGTGGGTCGCCACAAGGTCGAGCGCCGCCTCGTGGATGGCAGTCCTCGTCGCGAGCTTCTTCCGCTCCCGCAGCGACGTGCACTGCACCTCGTCGAGACCCTCGCTCATGGCCTGCCCTCAGGCGTCGTCGTCATACCGCGCTCCCTTGCACCTCTGCCCCATTGTCGCGCAGGTCCGACTTCTCCTGCAGGGCAGAGCGCGTGCGCAGCGGCGGCACCCTGAAGAACCAGGTGATCACGAAGGCGAGCAGCATGACCGCCAGCCCCGTCCAGTAGATGGTGACGACCGAGGAGTTGAAGCCCGTCAGGAACGGACGCGTGAGCCGCGGGTCGGCGCCGGTGAGGA
>JAEWIK010000273.1 GCA_023387135.1 Actinomycetes bacterium
TACAGCGGCTGGTAGGTGCTCTCGAAGCCCCCGACGACGGTGGCGCCGACGCCTGGCAGCGGCCAGAGGTCGTTCGCCTTCGCGCGCGCCCGGGACGTGCCGACCGGCCGCGCGTGCCGCAACGGCACCGGCGTGCCGCTCAGGCCGGGGGCGCCGGACCCCGCCGCGGGGGAAGACTCGTTTCGGAGCATGGGAGGCCTCTCGCCTCGCCGGGCGATTCCTCCGTTGCTTGAAAGACCACGCCGACTCCGCGCACTTACCCGGCGGCGTCACACAGGAAACTCCTTGTGGGAGCGCGGCTCGGCGCACTGCACCAGCAACGGCGGCTCCGCCTGGGCTCCGCGGCCGGTCAGGCGGGCGGGGTCCTGCTGGCTCCCGGGACGACGGGGGCCTGGCGGCGGGGGTTCGCGCAGCAGCCGCCGAAGCAGAAGTCGCCCTCGGCGGCGGCGGGCGAACCGGTCCGGAGTTCGTCGGCGATCCTGGCCGCGAGGTCGTCCACGAAGCGCGGGTGGGTCCCGACGGTGGGCGTCCTGACGATCCTGATGCCGACCTCGCCGGCGGTCTCCTGCGCCTGGGTGTCGAGGTCCCAGATGACCTCCATGTGGTCCGACAGGAAGCCGATGGGCACGAGCACGACATCGGTGGTGCCCGCGTCCGCCAGCTCGCGCAGGTGGTCGTTGATGTCGGGTTCGAGCCAGGGCACGGACGGGGGGCCGCTGCGGGACTGGTAGACGAGGTCCCAGGGCTTGGTCACGCCGGTGGCCGCCTCGATGCCTGCCGCCACCTGACCCGCCACCCAGCGGTGCTGGCCGACGTACCCGTCGCCGCGCGGGCCTGCCGACGCCGCCATGCTGAGCGGGATCGAGTGGGTGGTGAAGACCAGCCTGGTGGTGTCGGCGGCGAGGTCGAGGCCGGCGGGCAGGCAGGCGAGGGCCAGTTCGGTGATGGTCCCGCCGAAGCCCGGCAGGTCGAAGAACGGCGGCAGCTTCAGGATGTCCAGCGGCTGGTCCAGCGACTGCTGCGCGAGCCCCAGGTCTTCGCGGTACTGCCTGCAGCTGGAGTAACCCGAGTAGGCGGACGTCGCGACTCCCAGCAGCTTGCGGTGGCCCTTCTCGGCCAGGTCGTTCAGCACGTCGGGGACGAACGGCGGGCTGTTGCGGTTGGCGAGCACCACGTCGGTGGCGACTCCCTGCGCCTGCAGTGCGCTGGCCAGCGCCTCGCGCAACGCCCGGTTCTGGGAGTTGATGGGGCTCACGCCGCCCAGGGTGAAGTAGTGCTGGCCCACCTCGACGAGCCGCTCGGGAGGGATTCCCCTGCCGGCTGTCACCCGCTCGAGGAAGGGGACGACGCCGGCTTCGTCCTCGGGCCCGCCGAAGCCGAGCAGCACGACGGCGTCGTACGCCAGGCCCGTCGCGGCGCTCATCGCAGCACCCTCGCGAGGTCGGCGGTGCGGATCCTGTGGCCGGTGAAGAAGGGCACCTCGACCCTGACGTGCCTGCGCGCTCCGGTCGCCCGCAGGTGCCGCATGAGATCGGTGAGGTCGCTGAGGTCGTCGGCCTCCAGCGCGAGCAGCCACTCGTAGTCGCCCAGGGCGAACGCCGCGACGGTGTTGCTCAGCACCTGCGGGAAGTCGCGGCCCATGAGCCCGTGCTCGGCCAGCCGGCCCCGACGCTCGTCCTCGGGCAGCAGGTACCACTCGTAGGAGCGGACGAACGGGTAGACGGTCAGCCAGGTCTTGGGGGGCTCGCCGCGCAGGAAGGCGGGAGCGTGGTCGCGCGAGAACTCGGCCTGGCGGTGGACTCCGAAGCCGGACCACACCAGGTCGGCGGCGTCGCCGAACGCGTCGTGCTCGAACCTGCGGACCGCCTCCTGCAGGTCGGCCGGGTTCTCGCCGTGCAACCACACCAGCAGGTCGGCGGAGGCGGGCATGCCCTTGACGTCGTAGAGGCCCCTGACGGTGATGCCTCCCGCGGCGAGTTCGTCGACGAGGCCCGCGGTGGCGACGTCGACGCCGTTGAGCGCGGGCTCGCGGCGTCCGAAGACCGCATAGGCGGTGTAGGAGGTTCGAGACGGTGTGGGGTCGGCTGTCATGACCCGATCCTAGATTCCGCCGGGGCGAGCGCGAGCCGGGCCTGCCGGCGGCCGTCGGCGATGCAGTCGGGGACTCCCACGCCACGCAGGGCGGAGCCCGCCACCCGCCACCGCGGCAGGTGGGCGATCGCGGCCTCGACGGCGGTGACCCGGGCCGGATGCCTGACCGTGTACTTGGGCATGACGCGCGTCCACCGGGCGACGCGGGTGAGCACCGGACGCCGGGTGGCGTGAAGCAGCCTGCCCACATGGGTGGTGACCGCCTCCAGCAGTTCGTCCTCGGGGGCTGTGGCGATGGCGCCGAGGCGTTCGGGGACGAAGGCGCGGATCAGCACGAGGTCGTCGGGAGCGCGACCTGCCCACTTCGCCGAACTCACTGTGATGCCGCTGATCGGCGCGGCTTCGGCCTCAAGCCAGCCGTGCGAGGTGACGGGCTCGGGGAACGCCGAGGCGGGGTAGGCGAGGTTCAGCACCGTCGACGTGGCGAGCGGGATGTGCGCCAGGACGTCCGAGGCCTCGGGCGCGACCGGGGCGAGCAGCGTCGCCGAGCTGGTGACGCCGCCCGCCAGCACGACGGCATCCACCGTCGCGACGCCGCCGTCGGAGAGCACCACCTCGGTCGCGTCCCCGGCGGGACGCAGGGCAGTCACGGTGGTCGAGAGCCGGAGGTCCGCACCGGCGTCGACGAGCCGTTCGACGACGGCCTCGACGAGGGAGCCCAGGCCGCCCTTGAGGGTGCGGAAGGGAGAGCCGGGGCCGCGTCCCGCCGCCCTCGCCTTGCGGCCCTGGGCGAGCGCCGCGAGCATCAGGCTGCGGTGGGCCTTCTCGTCGGCGCGCAGCGAGGGCAACACAGCGTCCAGGCTCAGCTCGTCCACGCTCGCGCCGTAGATGCCTCCCACCATGGGGTCGGCGAACCGCCTGACGATCCCGCCGCCGAGGCGGGCGCGCAGGAA
>JAEWIK010000286.1 GCA_023387135.1 Actinomycetes bacterium
GGCTAGTTCTGGACGGGGGAAGCGGCTGCGGCATCGGGCGCGCCGAGAGCCAACCCGGCCTCGGCATCAGCCATAGCCGGTACTGGGTGGTCACTGGAGGACTGGTTCGCCGTGTCGGTCATGAGGCGCATCAGGGATTCCTGGGTGGCGTCCTTGGCGTTGAGCTCACCGGTGATCCGGCCCTCGAAGACCGTGTAGATGCGGTCGCACACGCCCAGCAGTTCGGGCAGCTCGGACGAGATCATGATCACGCCCTTGCCCTGGTCGGCGAGCCGGTTGATGAGCCCGTAGATCTCGTACTTCGCGCCGACGTCGATGCCTCGGGTCGGCTCGTCGAGGATGGCCAGCGAGGGCTGGGTGAACATCCACTTGGCCAGCACGACCTTCTGCTGGTTGCCGCCCGACAGCGTGCCGACGTTGACGTTGATCGACGTCGCCTTGATGTTCATCGCCTTGCGGTACTCCTCCGCGGCCCTGACCTCGGCCTCGGGGTCGATGACTGTCCGCTTGGAGATCCGCTTGATTCCCGCCGAGACCACCGTGTCCTTCACGTTGTCGAGCAGGTTGAGACCGAGGATCTTGCGGTCCTCGGGGACGTAGGCGATGCCGTGGGCGATGGCGGACGGGACGCTGGTGATCGTCACCTCACGGCCGTCGATGACGATCTGCCCGCCCAGCCAGGTGCCGTACGTCCTGCCGAAGATCGAGCGGGCGAGCTCGGTCCGTCCGGCGCCCATGAGGCCGGCGAAGCCGACGATCTCGCCGCGCCTGACGTAGAAGCTGGAGTTCTTGCAGACCAGCCGTCCGGGCACCTGCGGGTGTTCGACGGTCCAGTTGTGGACCTCGAAGAACTTCTCGCCGACATTCGAGGTGTGGTCGGGGAAGCGGGACTCCAGCGTCCGGCCGACCATGCCGCGGATGATCCTGTCCTCGTCCACGTCACCGGCGCCGACGTCGAGCGACTCGATCGTCTTGCCGTCACGGATGATCGTGATCGAGTCGGCGATCTCGGCGATCTCGTTGAGCTTGTGGGAGATCATGATCGAGGTCAGGCCCTTGGCCTTGAGCTGCCGCAGGATGTTCAGCAGGTTGGCCGAGTCCTCCTCGTTCAGCGCGGACGTGGGCTCGTCGAGGATGAGGAGCTGGACGTCCTTGGACAGGGCCTTGGCGATCTCGATGAGCTGCTGCTGGCCGACGCCCAGGTTCTTGATGGCGGTGTCGGGGTCGACGTCGAGACCGACGCGCTCGAGCAGCCCGACGGCCCGCTGGCGCGCCGTCACCCAGTCGATCACGCCGTGGTTGGTGACCTCGTTGCCGAGGAAGATGTTCTCCGTCACCGACAGCTCGGGGATGAGCGCGAGTTCCTGGTGGATGATGACGATGCCGACGTGCTCGGACGACCTGATGCCGGTGAAGTGCACGTCCTCGCCGTTGTAGACGATGCGGCCCTCGTAGGTCCCGGACGGATGGACGCCCGAGAGCACCTTCATCAGCGTCGACTTTCCGGCGCCGTTCTCACCGCAGATCGCGTGGATCTCGCCGCGGCGGACCGTCATCGAGACGTTGTCGAGGGCGCGCACACCGGGGAATTCCTTGGTGATGCCGATCATCTCGAGGATGGCCGGACTGGCGCCGGCCCCCGTCGCCTGCGCGCTCAGATCCTCTGCCTGACCGTTCATATTGCCTCCCGAGTGGCGTGGGTCGCCGAGCATTGCCGCCCCCTGCCTCTTCGCACCAAACACCGCGCACCCCCGCTGGCGCGCTGCTCCGAGAACACTAGGTCCAGCCCTGTTACATGTCAACGATGTCAGCGCCGTCAGGAAGGGTTTCGACAGTTTCAGTGGCTGTTCACAAGGACTTTTGCCGAAAGGTCACGATTTGAGAACATCAGCGGTCGCGCCAAATGTCCCACGATGTCACGGTTCTCTGCTAAGCTGCCAAAAGTCGATTTACTAGTCAAGGAAGACAGAGATGCCTGCTGTGCAGCCGCGGCCCACTCTGGCCGACGTGGCGCGCCTCGCCGGCGTCAGCGCGAAGACGGTCTCCCGCGTGTTCGCGGACCCGGAAGCCGTCGCTCCGGAGACCACCGCGAGAGTCAGGACGGCGGCCGAGCGGCTCAACTTCCGTCCCAACATCCTCGCGCGCGACCTGCGCAGCGGAGGGGTCAGCCGCACCGTCGCCTTCGTCACCGCCGAATTCGCCAACCCCTTCTACATCCAGGTGGCAGCAGGCATCGAACGCGAGTGCGCAGCCCACGGGCTGACCATGATCCTCGCCTCCTCCGACGACGCGCAGCGTGAGCAGCAGGTCATCGACACCCTCGTCACCCAGCGGGTGCGGGCAGTGCTCTTCGTGCCGCTCGGCGACGACCACTCCTACCTCGAAGGCGAACGCCGGCTGGGCACGGCGATCGTCGCCATCGACCGTCCGGCCCGGAACCTGCTCGCCGACTCGGTGGTCCTCGCCAACCGCGAGGGCGCCTACCTGGCCACGAAGATCCTGCTCGGGCACGGCCACCGCCGCATCGGCTATGTCTGCAACCCCGTCGGCGTGTACACCCAGTCCGAGCGGCTCGCGGGCTACCGGCAGGCGCTCGCCGAAGCCGGCCTGCCCGTGGACGACGCACTCGTCCGGGTCACCGACGATCCCGGCCTGCCGCTGGAAGGCATGGTCACCGACCTGCTCGATTCGAGCGAGCCCCCGACCGCCCTCGTCGGCGGCAACAACCGCGCGACGGTCGCCGCCGTGCGCGGCATGCGCAGC
>JAEWIK010000342.1 GCA_023387135.1 Actinomycetes bacterium
CGCCAGGACCGGGCCGTGGGGATAGGTGCCGATGACGTTGCCCTGGACGGCGCCCTCGGTGCCGTCGTCGGCGTTGCCGATGCCGATCTCGACCCTCGCGAGGGGAGTGGCGTCGGGTCCGAGCCGCGTGAAGCCGCCATGGTTCTCGAAGCCCGTGATGAGCGATTCGGTGCCGTCCGGCTTCTTCCAGTGGGAGAGCAACTCGCCCACCGCGCGCACCGATCCACGACGGGTCGTCACGTCGAGCAGGCCGAGGCCCTCGATGACCTCGTCCCGCTCGCCGACGGTGAAGGTCTTGCCGACGATCTGGTAGCCCGCGCACACGGCGAACAGGACGGCTCCGGCGTCGACGGCCCGGAACAGGTTGCCGTCGGCCTTGATGTAGTTCACCGCCGAGATCTGGGCCGCGTCCTCGCCGCCGCCCAGCAGGTAGAGCGACCCCGTCGCCGGCACCTCCTGCCCCGGCTCGACCTCGGTGAGCACCGCGTCCACGCCACGCCAGGCGAGACGTTGGCGCAGCACCATGGCGTTGCCCCGGTCGCCGTAGATCCCCAGCAGGGACTGGAACACCAGGACTATCTCCACCGGTCCGGTCATCGCAGGCCTCCCAGCTTGAGCAGCTTCTGGAACGGGGTGTAGGTGGCTATCACGTCGACCGGACCGCCGTGGCCGGCGAGCGCGTCGGTCAGGTCGGGGACGATGCTGTGCTCGACCCCTGCATAGCTGAGCCTGACGGCGAGGTCCTGAGCGCGTGGGCCGGTGGCCACGACGTGCCGCCCGCGGAGCTGCTCGTACTCGACGTCCCACAGCCAGGAGACGTCCTTGCCGTCCGCCGCCACCGAGTCGATGGCGAGGACGACGGGCTCGGACGTGGCGAGCGGCAGTGCCTCCGCCCAGCCGGCGGGGTTCTTCGCCAGCAGGAGCCGCGCCGTCGCGCCACCGATCTGGGCGGTGGCGAAGCGTCCTGCGGGAGCCTTCACCCTGGCCATGCCCGCCAACGCCACCTCGGCGGCGACCCCGAAGCTCGCGGCGGCGGCCAGCGCGCACGCGGCGTTGGAGATGTTGAACCGTCCCGGCACGTTCAGGACGGGAGTGACGGTGGTCCCGTCGGGCAGCACGACGTCCGAACCCGAGACGCGGTAGTCGGCCTCGGGCTGCGTGAGGTCGCAACCCGGGCAGTCCCAGCGTTCCCGGCCGTCGGACGGCAGCCGCACCAGGACGGTGCCGCAGGCGGGGCACAGGGCCGCGTCGGCGTTCCACAACGTGTCGGTCTCGACCCAGATCACGCTCGCCGCGGTCGACGACGCCCACACGACCAGCGGGTCGCAGGCGTTGGCGACGATGGCGGGGCCGTCCTCGCCGGCCTTGTCGAGGGCCGCACGCCAGGCCCTGCCGAGCGCCTTGATCTCGTGGTGCCTGTCGAGCTGGTCGCGGCTGAAGTTGAGGAAGACCAGCACCTCGGGCCTGCCGAGCCGGATCATGTCCGACACGACCCGCTCGTCTGTCTCGAGCACGGCGATGGGCGCGCGCCTGTCCTTGCTCAGCGCGGACGCGATGCCGTAATGGAGGTTGGCCCCGTCGGAGTTGGTGACCACCGCGGCGGTGCCGAGGGACTCGCGGAGCGCGGCGACCAGCAGGTGGGTCGTCGTCGTCTTGCCATTGGTGCCCGACACCGCCAGCACCCGCCGTCCGGCGAGCAGCTGCGCGAACGCCGTCGGGGCGAGCCTGGTGAGGATCTGGCCGCGGATCGAGGCGCCCGACCCCCGTCCCGCCAGCCGTGAGAGCAGGGCGGCGACGTCGCCCACCGCGGTCGCCAGGCGGAGCCTGAGCTCCCCGGCGCGGCTGTCGGTTGCTGGTCGGGTGGCTGCGGGCATGGTCCCATTCTGCCGGGTCCACCGAAGCCCCCCGGGGACGCGGCCCCGGCGAGGCTGCAGCGGCGGCTAGAGGGGCGTCTTGCGGGGGAGCTCCCGGGGGGGTCCGTGGACGAGGCTCAGTCCCTCGTCCTCCCGGCGCAGCCTGGCGGCCAGCGGTGCGTACGCGATGATGGCGATGCCGACTCCCACCAGGAGGCCGCCGACGGTGTCGGAGATCCAGTGGGCTCCGACATAGGTGCGCGACAGCATCATGGCGACCGTGTAGGTGGCGCCGAGGATCCACACCCGCAGCCTCTGGAAGACGAGCGCCAGCACCGTCGCCGTCACCGCAGCGTTGGCGCTGTGGCCGGACGGGAACGACCCGGGATCGGCGCTGACGAGGATGTCGAGAGGCCGCGGTCGTCCTATGACGTTCTTGAGCAGCTGGACCACGCCCACGCACACCACCGCCGCGATGGCGTAGAACAGCGCCGCCCAGCGCCGCCGCAGCACCAGGAGACCGACGATGATCACCGCCGGGACGACCACGATCGCGACGATGCCCCCGCCAAGATGGTCGAAGGTCAGCGCGATGGAGGTCCAGGGCTGCGAGCGGTGCTCGATGATCTCGGTCATCCACTCGACCTCGAGCCCGAACGGCTTGTCGGCCTCGCGGTACACGATCGCCAACGCCAGCAGCGCCACCAGCGCGAACGCCACCCCCGCCGAGATCACCGGCCAATGCCGCCAGCGCCGACGCGCCTCGGCCTCAGACTCCCGAGGCACCAGCGTCCGATCTCCCTCACTCATGCCCGCCAGTCTGACACCCAGCTCCGAACCTCCCCGTCAACGAGGGCTCGATACACAAGGACCGCCGGTCCTCTCTGCGGGCAGATCACTTCTGGCTAGGCTCGCGTGGCGTGGGCGCGGCCATGTTCGTAGACGAGACCAAGGCGCGGGGCTACACGGTCGCCGCCGCAGTTTTCGCTGACGCAGAGCTCAACCGAGCCCGCAGGAGACTTGAGGACCTTCGGTTGAGTGGACAGAAGCGCATCCACTTCGTGAAGGAGAACAACAGCAGGCGGCGGCTCATCCTGAGTGAGTTGGCGGCCTTGGGTACCAAGGCGTACCTCTACCACGTGGACGGCCAGGACGCCGCAACGTCCCGGCACCTGTGTCTGGAGGCTCTCGTCAAGGATGCTGCTGAATCTGGTGCCGAGAGGATCGTGCTCGAGTTGGACGAGCAGATACGGCGTCAGGACGAGCGAAGCCTCCACCTGGCCACGCACCGTCTTGGTGTTGAGGTGAGGTATAGCCACGAGCAAGCGTCGGCCGAGCCGCTGCTGTGGGCTGCGGACGCGGTGGCGTGGTCCTACTCGAAAGGCTCGGACTGGAGCAGAAGGATCAAGCCCATGGTGATAGCGGCGAGGCTCTTGCTGCCCTGACGCGCGAGACGCGGCAAGCCGACCGTCCGGAAGGCCACCGCGTCCACTTCGCAGGCCCTCGCCTGCGCAACAACCAATGTAGTCAGGCGACCTGCGGGTGATCAAGACATCTGAAGATTGCGATCGGGGTTGACTCGTCCGCACATGCAGGACATCCCACTGGGGTGGCTGACGGGACTTGAACCCGCGGCCGCCTGGACCACAACCAGGAGCTCTACCAACTGAGCTACAGCCACCACGAGCCGGCGGAGGCCCGACGGCTGCGACAGTCTAGCCGGTCAGACCGGCATCGTTGAAATCGGACGGCGCGGGCGGCCGGGTGGCGCTCCACTCGCCGGTGACGGGGGTCGCGGCGTCGCCCGGGGCCTTGGCCGCGTGGCCGTTCAGGCCGGACGTGATGGCCCCCTGGTGGCGCAGCGCTATCTCGCGCAGGCTGGTCGTCGGGAGCCCCGGCGGGGCCATGAAGACCGCCTCGCGGTAGTAGCGCAGCTCCTCGATCGACTCGGCGATGTCTGCCAGCGCGCGGTGGTTGCCCGTCTTCGACGGGGTGTTGTAGTAGGCGCGGGGGAACCAGCGGCGGGCGAGTTCCTTGATGCTGGAGACGTCGACGCTGCGGTAGTGGACGTGGCTCTCGAGGGCAGGCATGTCGCGGGCCAGGAAGGTCCTGTCGGTGCCGACGGTGTTGCCCGCAAGCGGCGCGCGCCTGGCCTCGGGGACGAACTCGCGGATGTACTCCAGCACGCGGGCCTCGGCGTCGACCAGGCTCACCCCGTCCTCGAGGAGGGGGAGCAGGCCCGACTTGTCGTGCATGTTCCTGACGAAGTCGCCCATCTGGTCGAGCGCCTCGGCCGGCGGACGGATGATCTCGTCCACGCCGGTGCCCAGCACGTTGAGATCGGCGTCGGTGACCAGCGCGGCGACCTCGATGAGCGCGTCCTTCGTCAGGTCGAGGCCGGTCATCTCGCAGTCGATCCACACCAGATAGTCAGTCACGACGACACTCTATGCCCGCCGCGTCAGCAGTCCATCCGGCTTTCGTCCCTAGCCCGCTCGGTTTGGCGAAGGCCGGGGACCCCCCGGCGGGGCCGGAAACCGCCGTGCGCGGTGACCAACGCGGGGATGCCGGAACGGCGCGCGCGCCGCTCGTCTATCGTGAAGCGCACGTGGGTGCTCGATGCGCGATGACAGGAGGAGGCATGACCAACCTGCCCGACCTGGAGGGTTTCCAGCCGGACGTCGACGAGAACCTGCGCGAGTTCATCGACAGGCTCGTCGAGCAGGGCTACCACGTCGCGGACGGGGACAGCCCCGACCCGCAGCTGATCGACCCGGGCGGACGCGCGGTGGAGACCTGGCGGGAGGACTATCCCTACCAGGACCTGCTCGACCGCGGCGTCTACGAACACGAGAAGTACCTGCTGCAGATCGAACTGTTGAAGCTGCAGTACTGGGGGCAGGACCACGGCGTCAGGCACATCATCGTCTTCGAGGGGCGCGACGCGGCAGGCAAGGGCGGCACCATCAAGCGCTTCACCGAGCATCTCAATCCGAGGGCGGCGCGGGTCGTCGCGCTCAACCGGCCGAACCCGACCGAACTGGGGCAGTGGTACTTCCAGCGCTACATCAGGCACTTCCCGACCGAGGGCGAGATGGTGCTGTTCGACAGGTCCTGGTACAACCGCGCCGGGGTCGAGCGGGTGATGGGGTTCTGCACCGAGGACGAGTACCAGGTGTTCATGAAGCAGGTGCCCGAGTTCGAGAGGATGCTCGTGGACGCGGGCATCCACCTCACGAAGCTCTGGTTCTCGGTGACCCAGCGCGAGCAGCGCACCAGGTTCGCGATCCGGCAGATCGACCCCGTCCGGCGCTGGAAGCTGTCGCCGATGGACCTCGAGTCGCTCGGACGCTGGTCGGACTACAGCGCCGCCAAGGAGGAGATGTTCGCCAGGACCGACACCGACCACGCCCCGTGGATCACCATCCGCTCGAACGACAAGAAGCGCGCCCGGCTGAACGCCATGCGCTACTTCCTCAGCCGGTTCGAGTACGAGGGCAAGGACCACGCGGTGGTCGACCAGGTCGATCCGCTCATCGTGCAACGAGCCCGGGACACCGTCGGCGACTGACGTTCCCGGACGGCCGGTGCCGGGCCGGTGTCGTCAGACGTGCCCGGCCCAGCCCGAGCCCCCACCGACGTGGCGCTCGCGCAGGCCCTTGACGTAGGCGGCCTGGCCGATGTGCTGCGAGATCTCGACGATCACCGAGACGAGCCTCGCCGACACGGTGACGGGCGGATCCCAGCGGGTGTCGATGACCCGGTCGTAATCCTCGGGGGCGAACCCTCTCACCACCGAACGCGCCTGCTCGGCGACGGCGGCCGCGTAGTCGACCAACAGGTCGGGGGAGGAGACGTCGAAGGCGCCCACCTCGTCCGACGTCATCCCGTAGCCGTGGGCCTTCAGCGGATAGGGCAGGCCGAACCTGTCCGCCCACCCCGGCCAGACCTGGTCGACCCCGGCGAGCTTCGCCAGGTGGTCGTCCTCGACCCGCGTGAGGTGCCACACCAGCCAGCCGATCGGGTTGGAGTCGGGGTCGGGACGCCACAGGATGTCCTCCCGGTCGAGGTCCTTCAGCACCGCTGGCACCAGTTCATGGACGCGGTCGAGCGCATCCAGCACGAGTTCGGAGGTAGTCATGCCTCCATCCTGCCCCTCGCCACCGGTCGATGGACGCGGTCCCGCCGGCGCGCGTCCGGCGCCGGTTCGACACCGCAGGCAGGGGGAGAGGGCGGCGCCCGGGGACGCTACCATCGACACGCCTGCCCTCGTAGCTCAGGTGGATAGAGCAGCGGCCTTCTAATCCGACGGTCCCAGGTTCGAGTCCTGGCGGGGGCGCTCAGGTGCCACGGCGACAGCGGCACCCAATCGCCCTCGGGTGGGCGCGTCGGGGTGACGACGCGGCGATCTGCCCTCAGCATAGGAAGCATGAACCGGCGGTTGAGTGGCGTGGCGGCGTGGGGGACGGCTGTTGTCCTCCCGATTCTCGGCGTGGCGGGGTGCTCGCTGTTGCCCGGCGGGCCGACCTCGTCCGGCCCCACCGACGCCCCGATCTCCAGCCCTGCGACGACCGGCGAGACGCCGTCGGCGAGCCCCGTCGAGACCTCGAGCGAGGCTCCTCCTCCCACCACGGCCCCGCCCGACGTGTCG
>JAEWIK010000386.1 GCA_023387135.1 Actinomycetes bacterium
GTGTCCGCCTCGAAGATGCTAGTGCTGAGCCGGGTCTCGGCGGCGCCCGGGACGAGCGCGTGGGGGAGCCCCGCCGACTCCAGCTCGGCGGCGAACTCCGCGCCGGAGGTGCCGCCGACGGGCGCGACGACGAGGACGGGACGCTGCTGGCTGTGGAGCACCCTGGCGACGTTGACCCCTTTGCCGCCTGCCCGGCGCCGGGACGCTGGCACGCGGTGCGAGGCGCCGAGTTCGAGCCCTTCGACTGTCACCGTCAGGTCGATGGCGGGGTTGAGGGTGAGGGTGGCGATCACTGTCGTGGGTCGGCGAGCAGGTCGCGCGCCGCGAAGGCCGCGCCCCAGGTGCCGGCGTCCTGGCCGAGGCGGGCTGGGAGCAGGAGCGGCACGGTGCCCGGACGGCACGCCGCCGCCAGCCCGTCCCGCAGGGGTTCGAGGAGGTCGACTCCGGCTTCGGCAAGGCCACCGCCGATCACGACGGCCTGCGGTGCCACGAGGGCGGCGAGCTGCGCGAGCCCCGTGACCAGGGCCGCGACGGCGTCCCGCCACACCCGCGTCGCGAGGGGGTCCCCGGCGCGTGCCAGCCGGAGCACGTCGTGGGCGCCCGAGACCTGGGTGCCGCTCTCGGCGGCGAACCGCCTGGCGATGGCGTCCGCCGAGGCCACCGCCTCCAGGCAGCCACTGCCGCCGCAGCGGCAGGCCGGGCCGTCGGGGACGACCACAGTGTGGCCGAGTTCTCCGGCGAGCCCCCTGCCCGAGTAGCTCCGCCCGTCGATCCTGAGCGCCGCCGCGATGCCGGTGCCGATGGTGACGATCGCGACGTCGTCGAACCCCTGCGCGGCGCCGATCCTCGCTTCGGCATCGCCCGCAGCCCTGACGTCGTGGGAGAGTGCCACCGGCATGCCCGTCGCGGCGCGGAAGGCTGCAGTGAACTGGTAGTCGCGCCAGCCGAGGTTGGTGGAGCGGAGGCCGAGCCCGGCGCGCTCGTCGACGTGTCCGGGCACGGCGACGCCCACCGCCTCGATCCCGGTGGTCGCGGCTGTCGCTCCGACGAGCTGGGTCACCGCCGTCACCACCGCGCCACCGGGATCCTCCTGGGACCGTGGGGTGGGGCTGCGTCGAATGGGCCCGAGCTCACCCGACGCGTCGAGCACCGCAGACTTGATCTGCGTGCCACCCACGTCGATGGCGAGGACGGGAGCGCCTGGCCCGCCGTTCGGGGCGGTGACGGGGCTCATTTGCCGAGGATGACCGAGCGGGTCAGGTGACGGGGCGCGTCGGCGTCGAGGCCGCGGGCGCGGGAGCGGGCGAGGGCGACCTGGTGGGCCCTGACGAGCTCGACGAGCGGATCGCCGGAGCTCTGCTCGAAGTGGGCGCCGGTGCGACGGACGTCGTCACCCAGGCCCGCGGGAGGCTCGCCGAACATCCAGACGGCCCGCTTCGTCGTGGAGATGCTCATCGGGCCGTGCCGGTACTCCATCGCCGGGTAGGACTCGGTCCACGACTGCGAGGACTCGCGCATCTTGAGCGCCGCCTCGTGCGCCAGGCCGACGGTCCAGCCCCTGCCCAGGCAGGTGAGCTGCTCGGCCTCGACGAGGACGCGGGGGGCCGGCTCGTCGACCACGCGTCGCGCCTCGGCGATGGGG
This sequence comes from Actinomycetes bacterium, assembly GCA_023387135.1. Classification (GTDB taxonomy): domain Bacteria; phylum Actinomycetota; class Actinomycetes; order Propionibacteriales; family Propionibacteriaceae; genus Propionicimonas. Next base: position 1,643 of record JAEWIK010000386.1, read on the forward strand.
CCGGACAGGTCGTCGCCGTAGGCGGCGCGGGCGAGCGCGACCGTCGTGCTGGCGAACCGGGTCTGGACGACCGACTCCTCGTCCGCGAACGGCAGCGCCACGAGGTCGTCGACCAGGCCGGCGACGGGCGAGGCCGAGTCGGCGACGACGGCGATCCGCCGCAGGGTGGACGGGAGCGATTCGAGCAGGGTGCCGATCTCCGTCGTCGTGCCGGAACGGCTGAGCGCGAGCACGGCGTCGTAGTCGCGACCTTCGATCCTCGCCTCCGACGCCGCGAAGGCGTCGGTGAGCCCGAGGCCCGCATCCTCGCGCAGCACCGCGATGGACTGCGCGACGAACCACGACGTGCCGCAGCCCACGATGGCCAGGCGCTGGCCCGGCCGGCGCAACGCGTCGAACGACTCCACGAGGGCGCCCGCCGCCTCCCAGCATGCCGGCTGGCTCGCCAGTTCGGCGCTCATCAGCGCACCGAGCGTGGACGCGAGCGGTGAAGATACGGACATGATCAGTTCCTGCCTCAGTTCGATTGATCAAGCGGCTGTGCATGATGCTATTTGATTGTAACAGCCAACGTCCAATCATTATCCTGCTATCGACGTGCAGATGTAAGCGAAGATGAGGAGCTCCCGTGAACCGACCGCCGGCTGTCGCCATCACAGTCCCGCTGACGCCGCGGTCGGTCGAGCGGCTCACCTCGGCACGCGACGACGTCGGCTGGCTCTGGGCGCCCGAATTGCTCCCCACGCCGCGGCATCCCGGCGACTACGTCGGGGAGCCCGGCTTCCGCCGGACCCCGGCGCAGCAGGAGCGCTACGACAGGCTCGTGGACGGCGCGCAGGTCCTGCTGGGCATCCCCGACACGGATCCCGCCGCGCTGAGGCGCACGGCGCTGGCCAACCCTTCGCTCGCCTGGGTCCACACGATGGCGGCGGGCGGCGGCGCCCAGCTGGAAGCCGCGGCGCTGCCTCCCGAACGGCTCGGCACGCTGACGGTGACCACCTCGGCGGGAGTGCACGGCGGCGCGTTGGCAGAGTTCGCGCTCCTCGGCCTGCTGGCGGGAGTCAAGGACCTCCCGCGCCTGCAGCGCGACCAGCGCGCCAGGCGGTGGCCCGAACGGCAGCCGGTGGGCCAGTTGCAGGGCAGGGTCGTCCTGGTGCTCGGCACCGGCGGGATCGGGTCCCGGGTGGCCGCCCTGGTGA
>JAEWIK010000401.1 GCA_023387135.1 Actinomycetes bacterium
GAAGGGCAGCAGGTCCTCGAAGGAGCCGCCGCCGCGGGCGACGATCACGACGTCCACCTCGGGGTGCTGCTCCAGCGAGCGCAGGGCGGCGATGATCTGCTCGACCGCCTGCGGGCCCTGGACGAGCGTGTGCCTGATCTCGAAGGTGGCCGCCGGCCAACGGCGCGCCACGTTCTCCAGCACATCGCGTTCGGCGGCGCTGCCGGCTCCCGTGATGAGGCCGATGCGGCGGGGGAGGAAGGGCAGCCGTCGCTTGCGCTCCGGGCTGAACAGCCCCTCGGCCTGCAGCATGCGCTTGCGCTGCTCGACGGCGGCGAGCAGGCGGCCCTCACCGGTGGGGCGCAGTTCCCGGCACTCGAAGGTGAGGCTGCCCGACTTCGTCCACACCACAGGCTTGACCCAGGCGGCGACGACGGTCCCCTCGGCGAGCGGTCCGGCGGCGTCCAGCACGAGGGCTGACGTCGAGAGCGTGACCGACACCTCGGCGAGCGGGTCGCGCAGCGTGAGGAACTGGGTGGCCCCGGCCCGCCGCTTGATCTCGATGAGTTGGCCTTCGACCCAGACGGCGCCGAGCCTGTCGACCCATTCCCTGGTCGCGTTCACGATCGTCCGCAGCGGTTGCGGATTCTCGGGCGAGTTGGGCAGGGCCATACCGCAGAGCCTACGGGGAGGCGCCGACCATCACGGCCGAGACCGGCGCTCCGGCAGGCTGCGCGTCGCCCCGGTCGGGGCCTCGGCCACGGCGACCTAAGATTGGCGCCATGACGGATTCGGAGGCCAAGCGCGTAGTCGTGGCCGCACCGCGGGGTTACTGCGCGGGTGTCGACAGGGCTGTGGTGACTGTCGAGAAGGCGCTCGACCTGTACGGGCCTCCGGTGTACGTCCGCAAGCAGATAGTGCACAACAAGCACGTCGTGGAGAACCTCGAATCCCGGGGCGCCGTCTTCGTCGAGGAACTGGACGAGGTGCCGACCGGTGCGACTGTCGTGTTCTCGGCCCACGGGGTGTCGCCGCAGGTGCACGCCGAAGCCGCCGCCCGCGGCCTGAAGACCATCGACGCCACCTGCCCGCTGGTCACGAAGGTGCACCACGAGGCCAAGCGGTTCGCCGGGCAGGGCGTCCAGATCCTGCTGATCGGACACGCCGGCCACGAGGAGGTCGAGGGCACCACCGGCGAGGCTCCCGAGCACATCACGTTGGTGCAGCATCCCGATGACGTGGACGACGTCGCGGCCATCGACCCCTCGAAGGTGGCCTGGCTGAGCCAGACCACCCTGAGCGTGGACGAGACCTGGGAGACGGTGTCCCGGCTGCGCGAGAAGTTCCCGGCGTTGATCGATCCGCCCAGCGACGACATCTGCTACGCCACCCAGAACAGGCAGTCGGCGGTCAAGCAGATCGCCGCGGGAGCTGACCTCGTCATCGTCGTCGGGTCGCGCAACTCCTCCAACTCGGTGCGGCTCGTCGAGGTCGCCATGGAATCGGGCGCGAAGGCCGCCTACCGCGTCGACAACGCGGCGGAGATCGACGACGCCTGGCTGGTGGACGTGAACACCGTCGGCGTGACGTCCGGGGCGTCGGTTCCCGACGAGCTCGTGCAGGGCGTGCTGCACTACCTGGAGGAGCGTGGCTATCCCGCCGCGGTCGAGGAGCGGCTCACCGAGGAGAACCTCGTGTTCGCGCTGCCGCCCGAGCTCCGCAAGGACCTGCGCCGCGCGACCGTCGGCGACTGACCGCGCCGGCCGCCTTCCTCGCCATGGTGTGACCGGCCACCGGACGCCGGGCTGAGCCGAGCCGGCTCGGTTAAAATATCCCGCCATGGCGAATTCGGACGCCAGGAAGGTAGTCGTCGCGGCACCGCGAAGCTTCTGCGCGGGGGTCGACAGGGCAGTCGTGACTGTCGAGAAAGCGCTCGCGCTGTACGGGCCCCCGGTGTACGTCCGCAGGCAGATCGTCCACAACCGGCACGTCGTGGAGAACCTGGCGTCACGGGGCGCGGTGGTCGTCCAGGACCTCGACGAGGTGCCCACCGGCGCGACGGTCGTGTTCGCCGCGCACGGGGTGTCGCCGCAGGTCCGTGCCGAGGCGGCCGCCCGCCGATTGAAGACCATCGACGCGACCTGCCCCATGGTCACGAAGGTGCATCGCGAGGTGAAGCGGTTCGCCGCCCAGGGAGTCCACATCCTCCTGATCGGTCAGGCAGGCCACGACGAGGTGGTGGGCACCACGGGCGAGGCGCCCGACCACGTCACGCTGGTGCAGCATCCCGACGATGTCGACACCCTCGACGCAGTAGACCCCTCCAACGTGGTGTGGCTCAGCCAGACGACGTTGAGCGTGGACGAGACCATGGAGACGGTCTCCAGGTTGCGCGAGAGGTTCCCAGCGCTCATCGACCCGCCGAGCGACGACATCTGCTACGCCACCCAGAACAGGCAGTCGGCCGTCAAACAGATCGCGCCGGGCCTGGATCTCGTCATCGTGGTGGGCTCGCGCAACTCGTCGAACTCGGTACGGCTGGCCGAGGTGGCGCTCCAGGCGGGAGCCAAGGAAGCTCACCGCGTCGACGAGGCCGCCGAGATCGACGAGGCCTGGCTGGCCGGCGTGACTCGGGTAGGAGTCGCCTCGGGGGCGTCGGTTCCCGACGAGTTGGTGCAGGGAGTGCTGCGCTATCTGGAGGACCGTGACTATCCCGCGGCAGTGGAGGAGCGATTCACCGAGGAGAACGTGGTGTTCGCACTGCCTCGCGAACTCCGCAGGGAGCTCCGCCGGGCGACCCGCGGCACGTGAGCCGGGCCCGATCCTGAGGGCGGTGGCCGGAGGCGCGCCGCCTCGGCGCTCACGCCTAGCCGGAGACGAGGAACCTGTAGGA
>JAEWIK010000053.1 GCA_023387135.1 Actinomycetes bacterium
TACCTGGCCCTCCTCGCGGCCGCTGCCGACAAGGTGTCATGACCCTCCTCGCCGCCCCGACGCTCGACGGTGTGCCCGCCTCCCCGGCGGGCGCCCGGCGGCGTCGGCGCGCGCTCGCGCTCGGCCTCGCAGGGGTCGCGTTGCTGGCGTGCGTGGCGGCGTCGCTCGCCTTCGGCGCGCGGGACGTCAGCCTCGGCGACGTGCTGGGCGGCCTCATGGCCTCTGACCCCGGCTCGTTCGCCGAGGTGGCGGTGAGGGAACGGATCCCCCGGACGGTGTTCGCTCTCGTGGTGGGCGCGGCGCTCGGCCTCTCGGGGGCGCTGATGCAGGCCGTCACGCGCAACCCCCTCGCCGATCCCGGCATCCTCGGAGTGAACACCGGAGCCTCGCTGTTCGTCGTGGCGGGCATCGCCTTCGCCGGCATCACCACCACCGGCCAGTACCTGTGGCTGGCCCTGGCGGGCGCCGCCGTCACCGCCGTCTTCGTGTACGCGGTGGGCTCGGTGGGACGGGGTGGGGCGACTCCCGTGAAGCTGGCGCTCGCCGGCGCCGCCACGACGGCGGCGCTGAGTTCCCTGGTCAGCGCGATCCTGCTGCCGCGCATCGACGTCATGACAGTCTTCAGGTTCTGGCAGGTGGGAGGTGTCGGCGGGGCCACCTGGGAGGCGCTCGGGGCGGTCGCGCCCTTCCTCGCGATCGGGGGGGCGCTGGGCCTGCTGTCCGCGCGTCCGCTGAACGCCCTGGCCATGGGCGACGAACTCGCGGCCGGCCTCGGCGTCCGCACCGGGTTGCTGCGGCTCCTGGCCGCCGTCGCCGGAGTGCTGCTGTGCGGCGCGGCGACCGCCGTCGCAGGGCCGATCGGCTTCGTGGGACTCATGGTGCCGCACGCTGTCAGGCTCGTGACCGGGCCGGACCAGCGCTGGGTGCTGCCGCTGTCGGCGGTCGGCGGAGCCGTCGTGCTGACGGTGTCGGACGTCGTGGGAAGGCTCGCCGGACGCCCGGGCGAGCTCGAAGCCGGTGTGGTGACCGCCTTCCTCGGCGCACCGGTCCTGGTGGCGATAGCCCGCCGGTCGAGGATGCGTGCGCTGTGACGGCCCTCACCCTGCAGGCAGTCTCGGCGGGCCGCCGCTCCCGGCGGTCGAGGCGCCTCACCGTCACAGTCATCCTCGCGGCGCTGGTCGTGACGCTCGGTCTGCTCGGTCTCATGCTGGGCGCCACCGTCTACTCGCTCGACGACGTCGTGCGGGTGCTCGCCGGCGAGAAGGTGCAGGGCGCCTCGTTCGCCATCGGGTCGCTCAGGTTGCCGCGCGTGCTCGCAGGGACGATGGCGGGGCTCGCCTTCGGCGCCGCGGGAACCACCTTCCAGACCATGCTGCGCAACCCGCTGGCGAGCCCCGACATCGTCGGCATCTCCGCGGGGGCGAGCGCGGCGGCGGTCTTCTGCATCCTCGTGCTGCACTGGAGCGGCCCGGCGGTCTCGCTGGTGGCGATCGTCGTCGGCCTCGCGACGGCCGCGCTCATCTACTGGCTCGCCCGCGGCGGCGAGTCGGCGGGCGGGAGGCTCATCCTGATAGGCATCGGGGTGGGGGCGATGCTCGACTCGGTGGTGTCCTACCTGCTGCTGAACGCCTCGGCGTGGGACGTGCCGATGGCTGTCAGGTGGCTGACCGGCAGCCTCAACGGGACGCGGCTGGACGAGTTGCCGCCGCTCGCGCTGGCGGTCGTGGTGTTCGGCGGCGTCATCCTGCTGCTCGGCCGGAACCTGAAGGCGCTCGAGTTCGGCGACCAGACGGCGACGGCGCTCGGCGTCAGGGTCGACGCCAGCAGGCTCGCGCTGGTGCTCTGTGCCGTGGGCCTGGTCTCGTTCGCGACCGCGGTCACGGGCCCGATAGCTTTCGTCGCCTTCCTCGCCGGGCCCATCGCCACCCGGCTGGTGGGGGCCGGCTCCCAGGTGGTGCTGCCCGCCGCACTCACGGGGGCGGTGCTCGTCCTGGCCGCCGACCTGCTGGGGCAGTTCGCCTTCGACACCAAGTTCCCCGTCGGGGTCGTCACGGGAATCCTCGGCGCCCCCTACCTCCTCTTCCTGCTCGCCCGCATCAATCGCGCCGGAGGTTCAGCGTGACCAGCACCCATTCCCTCGTCGCCCGGGCCCTCGTCGCGGGCTACGGTGCCAGGACGGTCGTGGACGGCATCGACCTCGCCATCCCCGCCGGACGCATCACCGCCATCATCGGCGCCAACGCCTGCGGCAAGTCGACGCTGCTGAAGACCCTCGCGCGCCTGCTCGCCCCGACGTCCGGAGCCGTGCTGCTGGATGGTCACGACGTCCACGCCCTGCCGACCAAGGAGCTCGCCCGCACTCTCGGCCTGCTGCCGCAGTCACCGCTGGCGCCGGAAGGGATAGCCGTGGCTGACCTGGTCGGACGCGGACGCCACCCCCACCAGCGGCTCTTCGCGGGCTGGAGCAGCGCCGACGAGGCGGCCGTCGCGGAGGCTCTCGAAGCGACCGGGACGGCGGGCCTGGCCGACCGCAGCGTCGATGAGTTGTCGGGCGGCCAGCGGCAGCGGGTCTGGGTGGCGATGGCGCTCGCGCAGCAGACGGACGTCCTCCTGCTGGACGAGCCGACCACCTTCCTCGACGTCACCCACCAGATCGAGATCCTCGACCTGCTCACGGACCTCAACCGGATGCGCGGCACGACGATCGTCATGGTGCTGCACGACATCAACCTGGCCGCGCGCTATGCCGACCACGTCGTCGCCGTGGAGGCAGGACGGGTGGTGGCGGCGGGCAGCCCGTCCGAGGTCATCACAGAAGGGCTCGTCAGCAGCGTGTTCGGGCTGGACTCGCTGATCGTGACAGACCCCGTCTCGGGCGCGCCGATGGTGCTGCCGCGCGGCCGTCACCATGTGCGACTGGCGGAGCCCGCGGCGTCCGCGCCGGTGTCGGCGGCATGAGCACCCCGTTCGACTTCTTCCCCGTGACTGTCGCCCGCGTCACCGACGTCACGCCCTCGTTCAGGCGGTTCACCTTCACCGGCGACACCCTCGACTGCTTCGCCGACCCGGGCTGGGACCAGCGCATCAAGGTGGTGCTGCCGCTGCGTGACAGGGGGTTCGAGGAGTTGCCGCGCGGCGAGGACTGGTTCCTCCGTTGGAGAGGCCTGCCCGCCGACAGGCAGCACCCCTTCAGGACTTACACGGTGAGGGGGGTCAGGCAGCGCGCGAGGGAGGTGGACGTGGACATGGTCGTCCATCCCGTCAGCGGGCCCGCCTCGGCGTGGATAGCCGACGCCGGGGTCGGCGACGAGGCGGTGCTGCTGGGCCCCACCACCGACCACGCGGGCGAGTACGGCGGCGTCGACTTCCTGCCGCCCGCGAGGACCGAGAGCTTCCTGCTGGTGGGGGACGAGACGGCCGCGCCCGCCATCGCCGTCATCCTCGAACAGCTTCCCGCCACGGCACGTGGGATCGCCGTCCTGGAGGTCCCCGTCACCGACGACCTCGGGTACCTGCCCTGGCATCCGGGGATCGACGTGCGGGTGTACCCGCGCGAGCAGGGCAGGCACGGCGAGGTGCTGGTGCGCGAAGCGCGCCGGGCGGCCATCGAGCTGGCTCCTCCCGGGGTCTCGCAGGAGGTCGAGGAGGTGGACGTCGACTCCGAGTTGCTGTGGGAGACGCCACGGTCGGACGACGGCACCGCCGCGCTCCAGCGCACCCGGCTCTACGCCTGGCTCGCCGGCGAGGCCGGTGCCATCAAGGAACTGCGCCGCTTCCTGGTCGGCGACCTCGGCATCGACCGCCGGTCGGTGGCGTTCATGGGCTACTGGCGCCTCGGCAAGGCGGAGTCGTAGCGGGGCGCCTCAGGGCTTGAGGACCACCTTCACGTAGCCGTCCTGCTTCTTCTGGAACTTGCTGTAGGCGTCGGGTGCCTCGTCCAGCGGCAGGTGATGGCTGGCGAGGGTCTCGACCCCGAACACGTCCTCGTCGTGGGACAGCAGGTCGAAGAGGGTGTCGGTCCAGCGCCTCACGTTGGCCTGGCCCATCCTGATCGCCACCTGCTTGTCGAACAGCCTCATCAGGTTGACGGGGTCGACGGCGCCGCCATAGACGCCCGACAACGACACGGTGCCGCCACGCCTGACGGCGGCGAAGGCGTCCTCCAGGGCCGCCAGGCGATCGACGCCCACTGTCTGGGCGAGCACTGCCGCCATCGGCCTGGGCAGGGTGGTCACCATGTCGAGGGCCACCTTCGCCACCGGCGAGCCGTGAGCTTCCATGCCGACGGCGTCGATCACCCTGTCGGCGCCGCGCCCGCCGGTGAGTTCCTGAATCGCGGCGGGGATGTCGTCGATCTCGCCGGCGTCCAGCACCTCGACCCCGAACTCCTGGGCGAGCTTCAGCCGCTCAGGGACGAGGTCGATGCCGATCACCCGTTCAGCACCCCGGTGCAGGGCGCAGCGGGTGGCGAGTTGCCCGACGGGGCCGAGGCCGAAGACGGCCAGGGTCTCGCCGGGTTCGAGCTCGGCGTACTCGACCGCCTGCCACGCGGTGGGAAGGATGTCGGAGAGGTACAGCCAGCGGTCGTCGGGGCCCGAGTCGGGCACCTTGATGGGTCCGTACTGGGCCTGGGGGACGCGGAGGTACTCCGCCTGGCCGCCCGGCACCTGGCCGTAGAGCTTGGTGTAGCCGAACAGGGCCGCGCCGGTCTCGAACTCCTTGACCTGTGTGGTCTCACACTGCGACTGGAACCCTCGGACGCACTGGAAGCAGGTTCCGCAGGAGATGTTGAAGGGGACGACCACCCTGTCGCCGGGGCGGAGGTCGCCTGCCTCGGGCCCGACCTCCTCGACGATCCCCATGGTCTCGTGACCGAGGATGTCGCCCGGCGTCATGAAGGGGGTGAGCGGCCCGTAGAGGTGGAGGTCGGAGCCGCAGATGGCGGTGGAGGTGACCCTCACTATCGCGTCGTTGGGAGCTTCGATCCGCGGGTCGGGAACCTCCTTCACGCGGACGTCGCCCTTGCCGTGCCATGTCACTGCTCGCATGTCTCCTCCTGTGGCGCCGCGGCCGGTGCCGTGCCTGTTCACAGGTCGTTTAGCCGCCCCGGCGGGTCGACAAACCCGAGCGGCACGGGCGACCCGCGGCGCCGTGAGGAGGGTCAGCGACGCGAGAACAGCGAGCTCATGAACCCCGTCGGACGCGCCTGGTCCTCATGGCCGGGGCAGCGCTGGTCCTTGGGGACGTTGCGCATCACCTGGTCGACGTGCTGGCCGCAGCCGGCCCAGGTCGTCTTGCCGCAGATCTGGCAGCGGACTGCTGAACACATGGGTTTCTCCTCGTGGTGGGTGGTGATGGGTGGTGGATGGTCAGGCGAGCATGAGGAACAGCTTCTCGAGCCGTTCGGTGGTCATCTGGTCGTCCCCGGCGGGCTCGGGGGTGGCGACGCAGTCCTTCATGGCGGTGGAGATGATGACGAAGCCCGCCTTGTCGAGGGCGCTGCGGACGGCGGCGAGTTGCGTCACGACGTCGGCGCAGGGGGCTCCGGTCTCCACTGCGGCGATGACGGCGTTGAGCTGTCCCGCGGCCCTGCGCAGCCGGTTGGCGATCTTCCGCTGCTGGTCGGGTTCTGTGGTGGCCATGGTCTCCTCCTCAGGCGTGCTCGGGCACGAGGTCGGGCTGCAGCAGGACGTCGGCCCGTCGTCCGAGCCCTGCTCGCAGGGTGGCGATGCCGCCCGACAGGCTGGCGGAGTCGAAACCGTTGGCGACCAGCACCCGGTGTGCGATGTAGGACCTGACGCCCGCCGCGCACATGACGCGGACAGGCCTTCCGGCAGCGGCTTCCCGCACCTCGTCGACCCGTTCGCGCAGTTCGGTGTGGGGGATGTTGAGCGCGCCCGGCAGGTGGCCGCCGGCGAACTCCTGGCGGCTGCGGGCGTCGAGGACGAGGGCGCTGTCGAGGACGTCGTCCACCTCCCACCAGTGCCACAACCGGGTCACGCCGGTGAGCACGTTGTCCCCGACGAGGCCCGCCATGGTGATGGGGTCCTTGGCGTTGCCGTACGGAGGCGCGTACGCGAGGTCGAGGTCGATCAGCCCCGTGACGTCCATGCCGTTGCGGAGTGCCGTCGCCAGCACGTCGATGCGCTTGTCGACGCCCTCGGCGCCGACTGCCTGGGCGCCCAGCAGGCGCCCGTCCGAGGCCGCGAAGTGGACGACGAGGTGGACAGGAACGGCTCCCGGGAAGTAACCGGCGTGCTGATTGGGGTGCAGGTGCACTGTGTGGTGCTCGATGCCCCGGGACACGAGCGTCGCACGGTTCGCGCCGGTCATGGCGGCGGTGAGCGAGCCGATGCGGACGATGGAGGTCCCGAGCGGACGGGGGACGTCGCGGGCGGGAGCCACGCCGAGGATGTCGTCGGCGACCAGCCTGCCCGCCCGCTTGGCCGGGCCGGCCAGCGCGACCGGGCGGCGGGTGCCGCTGACGGCGTCGACGCTCAACGTGGCGTCGCCCACCGCCCAGACCTGCGGGAGGCTGGTGCGCCCGTGCTCGTCGACGATCAGCGCGCCGCGCTCACAGGCAGCGCCCGCCTGCTCGAAGACCGCGGTGTCGGGGCGGACCCCCACCGACAGGACGACGAGGTCGGCCTGCAGTTCGGTGCCGTCGGCGAGGACGACGGTGTCGGCGGCCTCGCCCGGGACGATCGCGGTGGCCGCACGGCCGTCCCTCACCGTGACACCGAGCCGCCGCAACTCGTCCTCGACGAGCGCGGCGAGCTCGGCCTCCAGCGGGGGAAGGACGTGGTCTGCGAGTTCCACGACGGTGACGTCGACGCCTCTGGCGGCGAGGGCCTCGGCGGTCTCCAGTCCGATGAAGCCGCCGCCGAGCACCACGGCCCGCCTGGCGGTCGACGCGAGTTCCTGGAGGGTGGTGGCGTCAGCCACGCTGCGCAGGGTGTGGACGCGGGGCGAGTCGAGGCCCGGGATCGCGGGCCTGAGGGCCTGGGCGCCGGGGGAGAGCACGAGGGCGTCGTAGCCGATGGTGTCGATGCCGGACGGGGTACTGACAGTGAGGCTGCGGGAGACCGGGTCGAGGCCCAGCACGTCGTGCCTGACGCGCACGTCGAGGTTGAGCGATGCCTTCAGCGAGGCGGGGGTCTGGACGAGCAGTGCCGCCTCGTCGGTGATCTCGCCGCCCACGTAGTAGGGCAGGCCACAGTTGGCGAACGACACGTGGTCGCCCCTGTCGAGCACGATGATCTCGGCCTGCTCGTCGAGCCGCCGTGCCCGGGCGGCACAGCTCATGCCACCGGCGACCCCGCCCACGATGACGATGCGCATCAGGCCTGCTCCCCCGACTGGGCGGCGACCTTCGCGCGGACCTCGTCCATGTCGAGCTTCTCGACGGCGTCGATCAGGCTGTCGAGGGCGTTCGCGTTGAGCGCGCCGGGCTGGGCGTAGACGGCGATGCCGTCCCGGAACACCACGAGGGTGGGGATGGAGGTGATCCTGAAGCCGGCGGCGAGCTCGCGCTGGTCCTCGGTGTCAACCTTCCCGAACACCATGTCGGGATGCTCTGCCGAGGCGGCTTCGAAGATGGGGCCGAAAGCGCGGCAGGGTCCGCACCAGGCGGCCCAGAAGTCGAGCAGGACGATGCCGCCCTCCTCGATGGTGGAGTCGAGGTTCTGCAGGGTGATCTCACGTGTAGGCACGACTCCAATATACCCTGGGGGGTATCCGATGTCGAATCGGCTAGCCCGCGCGGCGATGAACAGTGAGGAAGGCCCGTCTTCAAGCCGAGTGCAAGGCAGGAAGCGCGGTTGGTCACCTCCCGGGGACGGCGCGGAGGTCAGGACGTCGTGGCCCGGTACCTCGGCAGCGGTCCGTAGTAGACGTCGTCGAAGGGCTCGGAGAAGACCGGGTCGTGGTGCCTTGCCGCCTGCCACGCAGCGAAGTAGCGCGTGGAAGGCGGCAACCACAGCGCGACCGCCATGACGGCTGCCAGGCCGATCGCGAGGACGGCGATGACGTTGAGCAGCAGCGCGGACGCCGACAGCGCGACGGCGATCAGCGCCGCCCAGCGCGTCCAGCGACGCCCGTCGTAGGCGTAGTACGCGGTGATCGAGCAGGCGGCGCCGATGACGATCGCGATGACTGTGACAGCCACCGCCAGCAGCACGCGTTCGAGCGAGGCGATCTGTGTCGGCACCAACGCCATGAGCGTCGAGGCGCGCGGGAAGTTGACGATGGCGGTGAGGTAGACGGTCACCACCGAGACGGCCACCGCGGCGGTGGCCAGGAAGCCGGCGACCGCGGCCACCCAGATCGTCCAGACCCGGGTCGGTTCGCCCGTGCGAGCGCTGAGCGGCACGACGCCGCTCGCCGTCGGTGCGGGAGCCGTCCAGGTGGCGATCGCCGGCAGCGCCTCGGTGTCTTCAGCAGGTTCTGCGGGCGCGACGGGCTCCTCGGCGTCGTCGGTCTCTACCGTCGTCACTGTCTCAGCCATCTCACCTCCGGGGAGTCCGGACGCCAGCCTACCCAGCGCCCGGACCGGCAGGATTCGCCGGAACGGAGCCGGGCGACCCGGTCAGGGTTCGACGAGGTGCTGCTGCAGGGCCCTGCCGAGTCCCCTCGTCAGGTCCGCCCGCTTCATCGTGACGAGCAGTGGGAGTTCGAGGATGTCGCGTGCCATCACGAGGCCCAACAGGGTCGAGACGGCGAAGTTCGCCCTGACTGTCGCGTCGGTGTGGCCGAGGTGCTGGGCCACCTTGATGAAGATCTCGCGGCAGAGGAACTCGATGAGGGGACGCCTGACGCCCTCGTCGTTGACGGAGGCGCGGAACATCGCCGTGAAGCGCTCCTTCGAGCCCGGGGCCTCCCAGGTGTCGAGGAACGCGGCGACGGCACGCTCGCCGATCTCCTCGACGGGGCCTTCGAGGATGTCGTGGAGTTGCTCCTCGGCGTTGAAATCGAGGTCGAGCACGGCCCTGGCGAAGAGGTCGGCCTTGCTCTCGAAGTAGTGGTGGATGAGCGCGGGGTCCACGTCGGCGGCGCGTGCCACCGAGCGCAGCGAGACCTTGTCGTAGCCGAACTCGGAGAACAGGTCGAGCGCCGCCTCCAGGATCCCGCGTCGCGTGTCTGCATGTCCTGGTCGCCGCCCTCGCGGCTTCGAGATTGTGTCCACCCTGGTCTCCCCCCGGGGTACGTGTGCACGTCTGGCCCTACGCTGGCACCCGTGAATTCGTGGCCTGTCGTGGTGTTCGACGTGGACGGCACGGTTGCCGATACGGTCGCGCTCATTATTGCCTCATATGACCATGCGGTGAATAGCGTGCTGGGCTTCCACCCGGACCCGGCGCTGTGCAGAAGTTGGATTGGCCAGACGCTCGCCGACACCTTCACGCGTCATTGGCCTAGTCAGGCCGATGTTCTGATCGCCACCTACAGGGCTTTCAACGAGACCCACCATGATGAATTGGTGAAGCCCTATCCAGGGGTGTCGGAATTACTCAGCGCATTGACGGCCGCCGGAATCACCACCGGGGTCGCCACAGCGAAAGGCAGGCGCGGCGCCGAACGGTCGCTGCGGGTGCTCGGCCTGCCGATCACGGTGACGGTGGCGATGGAGGACACCGTCACCCACAAGCCCGACCCCGCGCCGTTGCTGCTGGCGCTGGAGCGGCTGGGCGGCGTCCCGTCGCGGGCCGTCTACGTCGGCGACGCAGTGGTGGACGTGCAGGTGGCCAAGGCCGCGGGCATGGCGTCGATCGCCGTGACCGGGGGAGCCGGCGACCCAGCCGCGCTCGTCGCCGCCGAGCCGACGGCGCTCGCCTCCACCGCCGACGAGCTGCGCGCGCTCCTCCTCGGCGGCTGAGAACGCGAGAACGGCCCGCGCCCCCGCCTCCCGCGATGGGGAGGGGGGACGCGAGCCGTCCCTGGGGTCAGCTGAACGTCAGGCGGGCAGCATGGTTCCGGTCTCGAGGAACCGGATGTGCCAGCTCAGGGCTTCACGCAGGTCGTGCGGCGTGTGGAGACCGTTGGCGACCTTGACCGAGTGGTCGTAGTACTCCTGGAGCATCGGACGGTAGGCGGGGTGCGCGCAGTTGTTGATGATCACCTTGGCGCGCTGCTTGGGCGAGAGGCCACGCAGGTCGGCGAGACCCTGCTCGGTGATCAGCACCTGCACGTCGTGCTCGGTGTGGTCGTGGTGGGAGACCATCGGCACGATCGCCGAGATCGCCGTCCCCTTGGCGGTGGATGGGGTCACGAACGCGGAGATGTAGGCGTTCCGCGTGAAGTCGGCCGAGCCGCCGATGCCGTTCTGCATCTTGGAGCCCATGATGTGGGTCGAGTTCACGTTGCCGTACATGTCGGCCTCGATCATGCCGTTGCAGGCGATGACGCCGAGCCGGCGGATCATCTCGGGGTGGTTCGAGATCTCCTGGGGCCGCAGGATGATCTTCGAGCGGTAGTCCTTCGCCGCCTCGTTCATCTTGTGGGCGTACTCGGGTGAGAGCGAGAACGCCGTCGCCGAAGCGATGGTCATCTTGCCGGAGTCGATCAGGTCGACCATGCCGTCCTGGATCACCTCGGTGTAGGAGGTGAGGTAGTCGAACGGGCCCTCCAGCAGGCCGGCGAGCACAGCGTTGGCGATGTTGCCGACGCCGGACTGCAGCGGCAGCAGGTTCTTCGGCAGGCGGTGCTGCTTCACCTCGTTGGCGAGGAAGTCGAGCAGGTTCTCGGCGATCTTGCGGGAGGTGTCGTCCAGCGGCTTGAACGGGGTGTTGCGGTCGGGGCCGTCGGTCTCGACGATGGCGACGATCTTCCGCGGGTCGACGCGGAAGTTGCGCTGGCCGATCCTGTCACCGGGGTGCGTGAGCGGGACGGGGAGCCGGTTCGGGGGCAGGGCGGCGCGGTAGTAGATGTCGTGCATGCCCTCGAGGTCGCGGCTCTGCCACGAGTTCACCTCGAGGATGATCTTGTCGGCTTCCTGCAGGTAGGTCTTGTTGTTGCCGACCGAGGACGAGGGCACGAGTTCGCCGTCCTCGGCGATGGCGGTGACCTCGATGACGGCCATGTCGAGGTGGCCGAGGAAGCCCTCCCACACCATCGGGGCGAGGTGGGAGAGGTGGATGTCGGCGTACTCGCTGATGCCGGCGTTGATCTTGTTCCGCATGATCGGATCGGACTGGTACGGGGTCCGGAAGGCGATGCCGTCCACCTCGGCCAGGGCGCCGTCGAGTTCGGGAGCCGTCGAGGCGCCCGTCCAGACGCCGATCTTGAAGGGCTCACCCTTGTCGTGGGCTTCCTTGATCTGCGCGGCGAGCGCTCCCGGCACCTCCTTGGGGTAGCCGGAACCGGTGAAGCCGGAGAACCCGACGTTCATACCGTGCTTGATGAGCTTGGCGGCTTCCTCCGCGGTGGTCACCAGTTTGCGGAAGCTCGCGTTCTCGATGCGGGACATTCGCCACTCCTAGACGCTGGGCTGGGGCGCGCAGGCATGACGGCCGCCCCGGGTACGGCAATACGCTACAGATTCCCGGCGGCCCGAAGTGCCAGATGAGCGCAATCCCGTCGCACTTTCGGCCCTTGTCAATGACGATCCCGAAACCCGGAAGATCCTGTCCCACTGGCCGGACCACGATCGGTGACCGGCGGAGTCACGGCCCGATTGGACGAGCTGCCCGGCGCGGCTCTGGAACGGCCGGGGACGGGCCCCGCGTGCTTCGGCGGTCGACTGCGCGAGCCGGCTCGCGGCTCTCCCGTG
>JAEWIK010000080.1 GCA_023387135.1 Actinomycetes bacterium
GAACACGCCGCGGACCGGCGCCATCAGCGGGTCGGCGGTTTCGTCTCGGGCATGTTCACCGTCGTGGCGTTCTGGACGGCAGTGTCGTTCCTGCTGTTCACCTTCGTGGGCCTGAACCAGTTCGCGCTGGCGCTCGCCGTCGTCGTGGGGATCTGTGCCTTCATCCCCCTCGTCGGCACGACCATCGGCATCGTCATCAGCGCCATCGTCGCGGTATCGTTCTCCCCCACCACGCTGCTCATCGTCGTGGTCGTGCTGCTGGCCTACCAGCAGTTCGACGCCTACTTCATCCAGCCCAGGATCTTCAGCCGTTCGGTGCAGGTGCCCGGCGTGCTCGTCATCCTCGCCGCCACCAGCGGCGGCCTCATGCTCGGTCTCGTCGGCGCGATTCTGGCGATCCCCACGATGGCAGCCCTCCTGCTGCTCTACCGCGAGGTCCTGGTCCCCCACCTCAACCGCATCTGACGCCGCTCACCCGAGCGCTGGGGCGTCCACCCTTCGCGGCTCGCGCTGCGCCCTCAGGGATCGACGCCGGCACCACGAGCTCGCGGTCAGAAGAGGCGGTCCTCGGCGTTGTCGAGGCCGCGAAGCGCGTCGTAGTCGACGAGGACGCAGTCGATGCCCCGGGTGGAGGCCAGCACCTTGGCCTGGGGCTTGATGAGCTGGGCGGCGAACACGCCGCGGACCGGCGCCATCAGCGGGTCGGCGTTCATGAGTTCGAGGTAGCGCGCGAGTTGCTCGACGCCGTCGATCTCGCCGCGGCGCTTCACCTCGACGGCCACGTAGGCGCCGCTCGCGTCCCGGTAGAGCAGGTCGACGGGCCCGATGGGCGTGGCGTATTCGCGCTGCACGAGGGTCCAGCCGGTGCCGAAGGTGCCGGGGTTCTCGGCGAGCAAGGCCTGCAGGTGCGCCTCCACCCCGTCCTTCTGGAGACCCGGGTCGATGCCGAGATCGTGCGACGAGTCGTGCAGCACCTCGGCGATGGCGATCTGCAAGGTGTCGCCGTCGCCGTTTCTGACCTCCCACACCTCGGTCAGGCCGATCTCGTCCTCGGCCGTCACGGCCTCGACGTCCGCCGAAGGGGTCCCGACCTTGATGGTGCACGGCGCGCTCATCCAGTTGAGCGGCTTGTACGCCCTGTCGTCGGCATGGACGGACACCGAACCGTCGGCCTTCACCATGATGAGGCGGGTAGCCATCGGGAGGTGTGCTGTCAAACGTCCCGCGTAATCGACCTGGCAACGAGCGATGAGCAAACGCACCCGCCCAACCTACTACCCTTGGCGCATGCCCAAACGCCCCTCCAAACACCTGCGCACGCCGCGTCCGCTGAACAGTGGATCGTTCGCCGCGCTGGTCAAGAAGGCGGACGGCGAATGGATGGTCCAGACGATGCCGGCCGACATCGCCACCAAGAGCTACACCTGTCCGGGCTGTGGCCTCGTCGTGCCCACCGGCCAGGCCCACGTCGTCGCCTGGCCCCGGTACGCGAGCATCGGCTCGTCGTCTGCGGTGGACGAACGCAGGCACTGGCACACGCCGTGCTGGGAACGGAGGCACTGATGCCGGGGCTCCACACCGAGGTGGTCGGTTCCGGACGCCCCGTGTTCGCGTTCCTGCACGGCCTGTTCGGCAGGGGCAGGAACTGGACGGGGATCGCCCAGTCGCTGGCCGCCGAAGGGCTGCCGAGCGTGCTGTTCGACCTGCCCAACCACGGGTCGAGCGCCTGGACCGGCGAGTTCAGCTACGAGGCGATGGCGGCCGCGGTCGGCGACGAACTCGACCTCAAGCTGGGCTCCGCCGCCAGCCTCATCCCCGTCGGGCACTCGATGGGCGGCAAGGTCGCCATGCTGCTCGCCCTGGCGCGGCCGCACCTGGCGAGGGCCCTCGCCGTCATCGACATCGCGCCGGCGTACTCGGAAGGCGCGAACGGGTTCGGACCGCTGATCGGCGCCTTGCGGCAGGTCGACCTCGCGTCGCTCACGTCCAGGGCCGACGCCGAGGCAACCCTCGAGCCCCTCATCCCCGACGCCGCCGTCAGGCAGTTCCTGCTGCAGAACCTGAGGGCCCGTCCCCGGTGGCGCTGGCAGCCCAACCTGGATCTGCTGGAGGACAGCCTCGACGCCATCGCCGGCTGGCCCGACCCGGGCGCCGTCAGCTACGACGGCCCCGTGCTGTGGCTGACCGGACAGGAGTCCGACTACGTGAGGCCCGAGCACGAGCCGGTCATGAAGGCGCTGTTCCCGCAGGTCCGCCGGGAGACGGTGGCGGGCGCGGGGCACTGGGTCCACGCCGACAACCCGCAGGCCGTCATCTCCGCGCTGCGGGGGCTCGCCGAGTCAGCGCAGGTCGGCAGGTAGCTGCTCGGCGTGCAGCACGGTGAGGGTGGTGACTGCCCTCGTCAGGCACACGTAGAGCCGCCTGAGGCCGATCACCTCCGACGATTCCTGCGCCACGATCCTCGCGGGTTCGAGCAGCAGCACGTTGTCGAACTCGAGGCCCTTGGCCAGCGCCGCATCGACGACCTCGACCCTGCTGAACGAGTCGCCGTCGCGGGTGCCGCGCCCCAGCACGTCGTGCTCGACGCCGGCCAGCGCGGCGCTCACGTCATCCACCCACGCCGACGGGCAGATGACCCCCAACGTCCCCTCGCGGCCGCTCAGGTCGCCGACGGCGCCCGCCACCGCGGCCAGCGGGTCCACCTGCAGCAGGCTCAGCTCGCCGCGGGAGTGCCTGATCGAGTGCGGCGGGGTGAGATCGGGCGCGATCCGGGGCAGCAGCCTGGCGGCGAACTCGATCACCGCACCCGGCACGCGGAAGCCCTCGACCAGCTCGCTGACCTCGGCCTCGGGGTGGCCGATGTGCGCGAGCGCGCTCGTCCAGTCCCTGACTCCCCATGCGGTGGTGGCCTGCGCGAGGTCGCCCAGCAGCGTGACGGAACCCGTCGTCGCGCGGCGTCCGGCGGCCCGCAGCATCATCGCCGACAGGTCCTGCGCCTCATCGACTATCACGTGCCCGAGGCTCGGCTGCCTGCTCAACAGGTCGTTCACCTCGTCGACCAGCACGACGTCGGCCAGCGTCCAGCGGCGGGCACGCACCGAGCGGGCGGGCACCGCCAGCATCGCCTGCTCGTCGGGGGTGAGGATGCCGTCGGCGGCCCGCCGGAGCACCTCGGCATCCGACAGCACCGCGTGGACGACCGCCGCGGCGTCCAGCTTGGGCCACAGCGTCTTGCAGAACTGCTTCACGGGAGCCAGCCGCGCCACGGCGTTCTGCACCCTGTCGTCCGTGCTGTCCCCCGCCGCCTCCATCTGCAGCAGGACGTGGTGGGCGAGCACCTGGGGAAGCATCATCCGTCCCGACTCGTACCGCGCGCCGCGCTCGACGAGCCCCGCTATCGCCGCCGACACCATCGCCGGTCGCAGCCTGTGCAGGCGGTGCCCGACCGGCACCTCCAGCACGCCGTCGGGAGTGCCGAGGTGATCCCACACCGCGCGGCGCAGGACGTCGGCCATCCGCTCGTCACCCTTGAGCGTGGCCGTCGCGTCGTCCTCGGTGCGCGTCACGTGCAGCCCCGTCGAACCGTGGACGAGCGACTCGATCGTCTCCTGGGTGGCGTCGATCTCGCCCAGCGCGGGCAGCACGTCGCCGATGTAGCTGAGGAAGGAGTCGTTCGGCCCGAGCACCAGCACGCCGGATCGCGAGAGCTGTGAGCGGTAGGCGTACAGCAGGTAGGCGGCACGGTGCAGACCGACCGCCGTCTTGCCGGTTCCGGGCGCGCCCTGGATCGCCAGCGACTCGTCGAGGGACGTCCTGACCAGCACGTCCTGGTCGGGCTGGATGGTCGCCACGATGTCGCGCATCGGGCCGGTACGGGGACGCTCGATCTCCGCCTCCAGCAGCGCGCTGGCAGCCGTCGCGCCCGGGTCCGCCAGCGGCTCGTCCTCGTAGGCGGTGATGGCGCCGTGCTGGAAGCCGAAACGCCTGCGCAGCTCGACTCCCATCGGCTCACCGGGCCGCGCCCTGTAGAACGGCAGCGCCATGGGGGCACGCCAGTCCATGACGAGCGGTTCCCCGCCGATCGACGACTCGACGTGCCGGCGCCCGATGTAGCAGGTCTCGTCCTGCTCGGCGCCGAGAGCCGCCGCGTAGTCGATCCTGCCGAAGAAGAGCGGGACAGTCGGGTCGTCCGCCAGCGACTCCCGCCGCCGGTAGAGCTGTTGGCGCAGCAGCTGGGTGGACACATGGTTGCCGGCGGTCGCCGTCGTCCAGTCGGCAGACGCCGCCCGCATGGCCGCCAGCGCCCTGCGGGATTCGTCGAGATGAGCGCGCTCGGCCTCCAGCACGGGATCGTCGGTCATCGTTCCTCCATCAGGCAGCACGGACGCCCGTCCACCACGAAGTGGACGGGTAGGAAGTGGTGGGTCAGTGGACCCGGGCCCGGCGGGACCACCCGACGGACGGCCCGCGACGCGGGCTCTGGAGAGCCCCAGACTCTACCGCTGCCTGCGTGAGGAACAAAACCGGCTTGTCAGGCCGCCTTCACCGAGACAATCTTCGCCGGCTGCAGCGGGTGGCCGTCCGCCGCCTGGCCGTTGCTGCCGTCGGTGCCCGCCGCCGCGAGCTTCGAGACCGCTTGCACACCGGCGGCGTCCACGGTCCCGAAGACCGCGTAGTCGGGCGGCAACTGGGTGTCGGAGTAGACGATGAAGAACTGCGAGCCGTTGGTGTTCGGGCCGGCGTTCGCCATCGCGAGAGTGCCGGCCGGGTAGCCGTCGATGCCGTCGAGCTCGTCGGCGAAGGAGTAGCCGGGGCCGCCCATGCCGGTGGCCGACGGGTCGCCGCACTGCAGCACGAAGATGCCGGCGGTGGTCAGCCTGTGGCAGGCGGTGCCGTCGAAGTAGCCCTGGGCCGCGAGCGACTCGAAGGAGTGCACGGTGCAGGGAGCCTTGTCCCTGTCGAGGGTGAGCTTCAACGGGGTGTCGTTGAGCGTCAGGACGTAGTCGACGGTCCCGCTCGCGGCCACGTCGCCGCCAGACGGCAACTCCACCTTCTTGGCGGCGCCCGACTCGGCGGTGTAGCTGCAACTGACTGTGGCACCCGATGCCGGCGACTCGGTGGACGGGCCGGCGGGGCTCGCCGGGACCGTTGAGGTGCAGCCTGCCAGCAGGATCGCCGCGAGGGCGAGGAACGACGCGCGAGGACGGATCACGGCCCCCACCCTGCCAGACGAAGCTGTGAGTGCGCACCTCGGCCCACCGCGGGTCCCGGTCCGTCGGCGCGTCGGGCTGGCGGAGGTAGGGCCACGATCGTGTTCAATGGCTGCATGGTCAACCTCACCCGGATCTACACCCGCACCGGCGACGCCGGCACCACCCGGCTCTCCGACCTCTCGGAGGTGCGCAAGACAGATCCGAGGGTCGAGGCCTACGGCGCCGTCGACGAGGCCAACTCCATCCTCGGCATGGTGGTCACCCGGGACGACCTGCCCGACGACATCAGAGAGGTCCTGCGCCACATCCAGAACGAGCTGTTCGACGCCGGCGCCGACCTCTCCAACCCGCTCGCCGAGAACCCTGCCTACGAGCCGCTCCGCATCCCGCAGGCCAGCATCGACAGGCTGGAAGGCTGGTGCGACCTGTTCGGCGACCCGCTGCCCGCGCTGCGGTCGTTCATCCTGCCGGGCGGCACCTACACCTCGGCCCTGCTCCACCAAGCGCGCTCCGTCACCCGCCGCGCCGAACGGGAGGCCTGGCGGGCCGTCGAGGCGTACGGCACCGAGCCCGCCGCCGGCGACCGGCCGGGCGGGGTGAACCTGTTGGCTGTCACATTCCTCAACAGGCTGTCGGACCTGCTCTTCATCGTCGCCAGGGCCGTCGCCATCGAGACCGGCGAGGTGCTGTGGCTGCCGGGGGGCGAACGGCGTCCCGACGACCCACGGGGCAGGGCCCAGCGCGAGCGGATCCTCAGTCGGCGTTCCGGGAAGGCCGCGGCGGACGATGGAAGCCCTGGCCAGGAGGAGCAGCCTCCAGCCAACTGAGCAGGCCGACCAGGGCGTCGTTCGACATGGACAGCTCCCAGCTCGTGCCGTCGGTGCCGTCGAGCATGATGATGCGCTGGTCCTCCAGCAGCGCCAGCGCCTCGATCGGGTCGGGAGTGCGCTGCCGTCCGGCCCTGGTCTCGGCACGCTCGAACACCACCCTCGGGCGCAACGCCAG
>JAEWIK010000211.1 GCA_023387135.1 Actinomycetes bacterium
CGATCACGTGGTGGTGCGGTTCGGCGCGAAGGTGGCGCTGGACGGAGTGAGCCTCACGGCGCGGCGCGGCGAGGTGACGGCGGTGCTCGGGCCCAACGGCGCCGGCAAGACGACCCTCGTCAGGTGCTGCACAGGGTTGCAGCCCGTGTCGTCCGGTTCCCTCACTGTCCTGGGACTGCCGGCCGGCACTCCCGGCGCCAACGATGCAGTCGGCCTGATGCCGCAGGCGACCGGCGCGTGGTCGGGAGTCCGTCCCGCCGAACTGCTCGACTACCTCGCGGGGCTCTACGCCTCGCCGCTGTCGCCCGCCGTCGTCATGGACGAGCTCGGCATCCGCCAGTTCGCCAACACCCCCTACCGGCGCCTGTCCGGCGGGCAGCAACAGGCGGTCAACCTCGCGGGCGCCATCATCGGCAGGCCCGAACTCGTCTTCCTCGACGAGCCCACCGCCGGCCTCGACCCGCACGCACGCAGGACGGCGTGGAACCTCATCACTGCCCTGCGGGCCGCCGGCGTGGCAGTCGTGCTCACCACGCACGCCATGGACGAGGCAGAACACCTCGCCGACGAGGTGGTGCTGCTCGATGCGGGTCACGTCGTGGCGAGCGGCAGCGTCGCCGAGCTCACCGCTTCCCAACCCCTGGAGGAGCTCTTCCTCACCCTCACCCGTCCCGGCAGCGCGGCATGAGCACTCTCGACCTGACCCCCGCCGCCGCCGCGGCACCACGCTCCCGCCGCATCCTGCGGCACTCCCTCATGGAGGCGAAGCTCATCGTCCGCAACGGCGAGCAGTTGCTGCTGGCGCTGGTGATCCCCGTCGGCCTGCTGGTCGCCTACGCGGCGGCCGGGGAGCGGTTCGGCATCCCGCACGAGGCTTTCGGCGCGTCGGTGCTGGCGCTCGGGCTGTGGTCGACGGGCTTCACCACCCTCGCCGTCACGACGGGCTTCGAGCGCCGCTACGGCGTCCTGGAGAGGCTGGCGGCGACTCCCCTGCGCAGGGTCGACCTGCTGCTGGGCAAGGCGCTCTCCGTCACCCTGATAGCGCTCGGCCAGGCGGCGGTGCTCGTCGTCGTGGCCCTCGCCCTCGGCTGGTCACCGCGCCCGACGCTCGCGCAGACCCTGATCGCCGTGGTGGCGGTGGTGCTGGCGTTGCCGGCGTTCGCCGCCCTCGGCCTCGCACTGGCGGGCGTGGCGAGCGCCGAACTCACCCTCGCGCTGTCGAACCTGATCTACCTGGCGGGGGCGGCGCTGGGCGTGGTGGTGCCCGTCGCCGCCTTCCCGGCCTGGGCGCAGCCGGTGCTCGGCCTGCTCCCCACCTCGGCACTCGCCGGGACTCTCGGCACCTGGGCCGGCGGCGGTACTGACCCGCTGCCGCTGGCGGTCCTCATCGTCTGGGTCGTCGTGGGCCTCGCACTGGCCCGGAAGGTGTTCCGATGGACCTCGTGAACTCGGCAGCCGCGCTGCGGCGCTGGACAGTCGGCTCGTTGCTCGGCAACCTCGGCATCGTCTTCACAGGCGGGCTGGTGAGGGTGACCGAGTCGGGCCTCGGGTGCAGCACCTGGCCGCAGTGCGAGCCGGGCTCGTACGTCCCCCACCCCGCCGCGGGCGCGCACGCCGCCATCGAGTTCGGCAACCGGCTGGTGACGTTCGTCCTCGTCATCCTCGCCGTCGGCACCTTCGTCGCCGCCTGGCGGGCGCGGGACGCCGCCGGACGCCCCCGCCGGGACCTGCGCCTGCTCGCCCTGCTGGCGGGCCTCGGCATCCCGGCCCAGGCGGTCATCGGCGGCATCTCCGTGCTGACCCGGCTCAACCCGTGGGTGGTGTCGCTGCACCTGCTGGTGTCGGTCGCGATCATCGTGGTGTGCGTGGTGCTGCTCCACCGGGCCTACGACAAGCGACCGGCCCCCGTGCCGCAAGCCGTCGCGACCCTCACCCGCGTGGTCTTCCTGCTGGGGCTGGTGGTCGTGGTGCTCGGCACCGTCGTGACCGGAGCCGGCCCGAACAGCGGCGACGGCGGCGCGGAGCGCAACGGCCTGCACCTCGAACTCGTGGCGAAGATCCACGCCGGCAGCGTCTGGCTCACCCTGCTGGCGCTGCTGGCCCTGCTGTGGCTGGCGAGGACGATCCCGCCGGTACGGCGCGCGGTGCTGCTCACCCTGGGCGTCTCGGTCCTGCAGGGGATCATCGGCTACTCGCAGTACTTCCTCGGCAACCCCCCGGCCCTGGTGGCCTGCCACATGGCGGGAGTCGCGCTGTTCTCGGCCGCCCTCGCCAACGTCCTGCTCGCCGGACGCGGGGACGGAGCTCAGAACAGGATCGGGTCCACCGCCGCGGCGATGAACACCAGCGCGAGGTAGCTGTTCGAGAGGTGGAAGAGCCGCATCGGCTTGAGCAGGGCGTCGCGGAGCCCGGCGCGGGCCCGCTGCAGCAGGGCGACGCTCTCGGCGATCATGAGCGCGCCGCAGGCGCCCGCCACGACCGGGTAGAGCCACCCCGTCCCCGCCACCGGCCACAGAAGCAGGCTCACCGCGACGGTGAGCAGCGTGTAGGCGAGGATCCTCACGGCGACGGCGACCGGCGGCATGACGACCGGCAGCATGGGGATGTGCGCCTGCGCGTAGTCCTCGCGGTAGCGCAGGGCCAGGGCCCAGGTGTGCGGGGGCGTCCAGGCGAACACGATCGCGAACAGCACCAGCGGCGGCCACGCTATCGAGCCCGTCACGGCGGTCCAGCCGATCAGCGGAGGGAAGCAGCCGGCGATGCCGCCCCACACGATGTTCTGGGACGTCCGCCGCTTGAGCGCCATCGTGTAGACGAACACGTAATAGAGGTTGGCGAGGACGGCGAGCACCGCCGACAGCCAGTTGGCACCCAGCCCGAGGATCAGCATGGACACCGCGCCGAGCACGGTGCCGAAGACGTACGCCCGCGGTTTCGTGACGAGGTCGCGGGCCATCGGACGGCGATGCGTGCGGCGCATCTCGGCGTCGATGTCGGCGTCGAGCACCGAGTTGAAGACGTTCGCCGAACCCGCCGCCAGCGTCCCGCCGACCAGCGTCGCCGCGACCAGGGAGAGGGGCGGGAAACCTCCGCTGGCGAGGAACATCGAGGGCACCGTCGTCACCAGCAGCAGTTCGATGATCCGCGGCTTGGCCAGCGCGACGTAGGTCGAGACCACCGCACGAAGGTGCGCCGCTCCGGTCTCGGCTGTCGCAGCGACAGCCACGGGCCTGGGTCCCTCGTGCATAGGTGTCCGCCTCGTCCTCTCCTGGTGCCCCACTCGCTGGCGAGCATAATGCGCCGCCAGTCCCCGACCCGTCCGCGCGGAGGTGGCATTCTTCCCCCACTGAGTTGCCCCGGCCGGTAACCGTCCGCAGAAAGTGACAAAGGCGGCGGCGCCGGTAGAGTCGAGCACGATGAGCGACACCACCTATCGCAACCCGCTGCGTGACCCGGTCGATCGCCGGCTGCCCCGCATGGCGGGACCGTGCGCCCTCGTCATGTTCGGGGTCACCGGCGACCTCTCCCGCAAGAAGCTGCTCCCCGCCATCTACGACCTCGCCAACCGCGGGTTGCTCTCCCCCGGTTTCGGCCTCGTCGGCTTCGCCAGGCGCGACTGGCGCGCCGAGCACTTCGCGGACGTGGTCAGGGAGGCGGTCCAGGAACACGCCCGCACCGAGTTCCGCGAGGACGTGTGGAAGCAGTTGCTGGAGGGCATCAGGTTCGTCCCCGGCGACCTCGACGACGACGACGCCTTCGAGCGGCTGAAGGCCACCCTCGCCGAGCTCGACGAGACCCAGGGCACCGGCGGCAACCACGCCTTCTACCTGTCCGTCCCGCCCAAGGCGTTCGACCTCGCGCTCGACCAGTTGAGCAACCACGGCCTCGCCGGCCAGCGCAGGCAGGCCGCTGACGGAGCCTGGTCCCGCATCGTCATCGAGAAGCCCTTCGGGCACGACCTCGACAGCGCCAGGGAACTGCAGCGCAAGGTGTCGGCAGCCTTCGACGCCGACTCGGTCTTCAGGATCGACCACTACCTGGGCAAGGAGACGGTCCAGAACGTCCTCGCCTTCAGGTTCGCCAACGAGCTGTTCGAGCCGATCTGGAACCGCACCTACGTCGACCACGTCCAGATCACGATGGCCGAGGACATCGGCATCGGCGGGCGGGCCGGCTACTACGACGGCATCGGCGCCGCCAGGGACGTCATCCAGAACCACCTGCTGCAACTCCTCGCCCTGACGGCGATGGAGGAGCCCACCTCGTTCGACGCCCGCCAACTCCACGGCGAGAAGCTCAAGGTCCTGCAGGCCACCCACCCGTCGACCGACCTCGCCCTGGGCACGGCCCGCGGCCAGTACCTCGGCGCCTGGGCGGGCGGCGAGCACGTCGTCGGCTACCTGGAGGAGGACGGCATCCCGTCCGACTCCCGGACCGAGACCTACGCGGCGATCAGGGTGGAGATCGACAACCGCCGCTGGGCCGGCGTCCCGTTCTACCTGCGGGCGGCCAAGCGGATGCCGCGCAGGGTCACCGAGGTCGCGCTCATCCTGAAGCCCGCGCCCCACCTGCCGTTCACCCACTCCGACGTGAAGGACCTGGGCGCCAACGCCCTCGTCATGCGCATCCAGCCTGACGAGGGCATCATGCTGCGCTTCGGCGCGAAGGTGCCCGCCACGCTCATGGAGGTCAGGGACGTCACCATGGACTTCGCCTACGGCAGCTCGTTCGCCGAGTCGAGCCCGGAGGCGTACGAGAGGCTGATCCTCGACGTGCTGCTGGGCGATCCGCCGCTGTTCCCGCAGCCCGACGAGGTGGAGGCCTCCTGGCGGATCCTCGACCCGGTGCTCGACTACTGGGCAAGCCTCGACGAGCAGCCCGAGGGTTACCTCGCGGGCTCCTGGGGACCACCTTCGGGGCGAGCGATGCTCACCCGCGACTCCCGCACCTGGCGCAGGCCGTGAGGAGGCAGGGATGATCATCGAACTGCCGGGGACGAGCGCGTCCCAGATCGGCGGACGCATCCTCGCCGCCCACAGCCACGTCGGCGTGGCGACCGGCATGGTCTTCACCATGATCGCCGTCGTCGAGGGCTGCGACTACGACGAGGTGCTGGCCGCCTGCATGGACGCCGGACGAGAGCACCCTTCCAGGATCCTCATCGTCGCCGAGGGCGAGGGCGAGACTCGGCTCGACGCCACGATCCGCGTGGGCGAGGAGGTGCCGGGCGACATCGTCCAGCTCTGGTTCCACGGGGAACTGATCGAACACCGCGCCTCGGTGCTGCTGCCGCTGCTGCTGCCCGACTCTCCCGTCGTGGTGTGGTGGCCGGGCATCTCCCCCGCCGTCCCCGGCGAGGACCCTGTGGGCCGCCTGGCCGGCCGCAGGATCACGGATTCGATGGGCGCCCCGCAGCCGCTCGGCGCGCTGGCCGAGCGCGTCCTGCACCATTCGCGGGGGGACATCGACCTGGTGTGGACGCGGCTGACCCGCTGGCGCGGCCTGCTCGCCGCCGCCCTCGACTACTACCGCTTCCCCGTGACGTCGGCGACCGTGTACACCGAACCGGGGAACGCCGCCGGCGTCCTGCTCACGGCGTGGCTCGCCGACAGGCTCGACGTCGACACCCAACTCGAGGAGGAGACCGGCGGGCTGGGCATCACCGGCGTGACGCTGGAGACCGAGGGCGGCGAGATCAAGCTGTCCCGGGCCGACGGCAAGATCGCGACCTTCTCGGCGCCGGGCCTGCCCCGCCGGATCGTCGCCCTCCCCCGCCGCGAACTCAACGGGCTGATCACCGAGGAACTGCGAAGGCTGGACGAAGACCCCGCCTACAGCGCGACAGTGGCAGCATTGGCCTCGCACTGGGAAGCCGACGACACGAAGGAGTCTCGCTGATGGCTCAGGTCGTGCGCTATCTCGACTCCGACGACCTCGCCGAGCGGGTGGCGGCGCGCTTGCTGGAGGCCCTCGCCGGCTTCCAGGCCGACGACAGGGTCGCCCAGCTCTGCCTGACCGGCGGCAGGATAGCGATGCGGGTCTACACCAGGCTGGCCGAACTCGTCGGGGGCTCAGAACTCGACCCCAGCCGCCTCGAGCTGTGGTGGGGGGACGAGCGCTTCGTCCCGACCGACGACCCCGAGCGCAACGCGGGCCCCACCATCGCCGCCCTGGCCGGCGGGTTCCCGCTCGACCCCGCGCGCACCCACCCGATGCCGGCGGCGGACGGTGTCATCGACGCCGGGGCGTCGGCGGCCACCTACGCCCGGGAGCTGGGCGACACCCGCTTCGACCTGTGCCTGCTGGGGATGGGGCCCGACGGCCACGTCGGCTCGATCTTCCCCGGGCACCCGTCCGAGGAACCGACGACGCAGACGGTGATCGGCGTGAGCGACGCTCCCAAGCCGCCGGCCGAGCGCATCAGCCTGACCCTTCCCACCCTCAGCCGTTCGGCGCAGGTGTGGTTCGTGGTGAGCGGGGCCGACAAGGCCGACGCCGTCGCACGCGCGCTCGGGGGCGACGAGTCGCTGCCTGCTGCGCGCGTCCACGGCGAGGACGAGACGTTCTGGCTCATCGACAGGCCGGCGGCCTCCCGCCTGCCCTACTTCGAGTGCTCCCTGTAGGACGTCGTCGGGAGCGCCCATCCCGCCCGGCCGCGCGGGCGGTCGGTCAGTAGATGACCTCGCCGGCAGCCCTGCGGGCGCGCAGCGACTCCAGTGCCTCGGACAGGATCGCCACGGCCTCGGCGTCGGTGCGCCGCTCCTTCACGTAGGCGAGGTGCGTCTTGTAGGGCTGGATCTTCGGCGGGGGCGGAGGGTTCTCCGAGTCGAGGTTCGCCGGCAGGCCGCAGCGCGGGCAGTCCCACGTCTCGGGCGGAACCGCGTCGGCGGCGAACGCGGGACGGGTCACGTGCCCGTTCGCGCAGAAGTACGAGACATACAGCCGCGGCGCCGATTCACCCCGTTCGGCTTCGCCCATCGGACCCGCACCAACGCGGCTGCCTCGAATCGCGCTGCCACCAACCACTGACGTTCTCCTCCTACTAGCTGTTGCTCGCCGAAGGCGAGGACGTGGGGGCGGGCTGGCTGCTGGCCGGCGTCGTGGAGG
>JAEWIK010000269.1 GCA_023387135.1 Actinomycetes bacterium
CGCTCGCCACAGGCGTGGCCGCGCTCGACACCGGTGCCGGCAAGCTGCGGGACGGCACCCACGCGCTGGACGCGAAGGTGCCCGAGCTCGCGGCCGGCGTGAAGAAGCTCGACGACGGCGCCCACAGGCTCGCCGACGGCGCGCGGAAGCTCGACGACGGCACCCACGAACTCGCGTCCAAGGCGCCCGCCCTCGCCTCCGGCCTGACGGACGCCCGCAAGGGCGCCGGCACGCTGGGCCACGAACTCGCCGACGGCGCCCACACCATCCCCGACGACGACCACGCGCGCCGGACCGACCGCGCCGACGCCGTGTCGACGCCCGTCACCGTCGACTCGACCCACGTCTGGCAAGCCGATTCGTGGGGTGAGGGGTTCGCGCCGTTCTTCATCTCGCTCGCCCTGTGGGTGGGTGCGCTGATCACCTGGCTGCTGCTCCGCGCCCTGCAGACGCGGGCCCTCATGACCTCGGTCAGCGGGTTCAGGATGGCGTGGGGATCGCTGAATTCGGCGCTGCTGCTCTCGGTCGGCCAGGTGGTCATCATGCTCTCGGTCATGCACTTCGCCATCGGGCTAAACCCGAAGAACGTGCTGGCCACCGTGGCGTTCTCGCTCCTGACGGCGGCGGCCTTCTTCGCCCTGCAGCAGTTCTTCCAGGTCACCCTCGGCTCCGCGGTGGGCAAGGTGGTGATCATCGTCCTGCTCATGGTGCAGCTCGCCTCGGCGGGCGGCACCTACCCGATCCAGACCACGCCGTCCTTCCTGCAGGCGATCAACCCGTACATGCCGATGACCTACGTCGTGAACGGGCTGCGGGAGTCGATCACCGGAGGCATCGAGACCAGGTTCTGGATCTCCGTGGCGGTGCTTGTCGGTATCTTCGTGGTGTCGCTCGCCGCGACCTCGATCGCGGCGGCCCGCAAGCGGATGTGGACGATGTCGCGGCTGCACCCGGCGCTGAGCATCTAGGGAGGAGCCATGGACGATTCCGCAGGCACTGTCACCGACGGCCGCTCGGCCCGGCGCACCGGCACCCGCGGCGTGATCGTGGCAGCCGCCACCGAGTTGTTCGCCGCCCGGGGAGTGACGTCGACCTCGATCGACGACATCGCCGACAGGGCAGGGATCGCCAAGGGCAGCGTCTACTACAACTTCGGGTCCAAGGCCGGGCTGGTGGAGGCGGTGCTCAACGAGCACAGCAGGATCCTCGACGAGCTGCTGGGCGAGGCGACGGCGGGCCTGACGGGCCGCGCCCGCCGGGCGGCCGTGGTCACCGTGCTACTCCGGGCGGTGCAGACGCACACCGACGCGGCGCGGGTCATGGTGACAGAGATGTTCAGGACCGAGAGGTCCTGGCTCGACACCGTCGAGGGCTGGCGCTCCCTGCTGCACAGGCGGCTCGTCGACGACTTCCTCGCCGAACGCGCCGACGGTTCGCGCTCGCTGGCGTCCATCCAGGCGGCGACCATGGTGGGCGCGGCGCTCACGGCGGGGCTGGACTGGCTGGCCTTCAATCCCGACCAGCCGTTCGATGACGTGCGCGAGTCGGTCCTCGACTCGTTGGGGTTGCGGGACGCCGGCGCCGGCAGGTGACGCGTCAGGAGGTGACGGCGACGGTGCCGGACGGCTGGTGCTGCCCGTCGACTCCGGTGGCGTCGCCGCTGCCGTCCGCCGCCTTGACGACGAAGGTCCACGTGTAGCTCCCGGCCGCGACGCGGGTGCCTGCCGCATCGGTGCCGTCCCACGAGACGCCGGTGACGGTGCCGTCGGGGCTGGCAGCGGTCGGCAGGGAGGCCACCAGCGATCCAGCGGCGTCCCTGAGCTCGACGGTGCCAGCCGTCACCGCCTTGGTGAAGTCGAACTGCGGCGTCCAGGTGCCGTCGGCCCCCAACTTCCCGGCCCCCAGGGCGCCGAGCAGGCGCGCAGGCGTGGACGGCAGTCCCTTCACCTCGGCGAGGTGGGTGCCGGCCCTGTCCTCCCAGGCGATGGTGTGCGAGCCGTCGGTCGCCAGCAGGTCGGTGGGCCCGTCGTTGACGACGAGGTTCTCGCCCGTGGCGAGCATCCGGAGGTCGGCGGTCGAGCCGTCGCTGGCGAGCGCCCATCCGTCGGCGAGCGCGCGGATGGGGGATCGCCCGGTGAAGACGACATGGTCGCCGGTGCGGTAGTTCAGCGCGAGCTGCCAGTAGCTGTCGCCCTCGACATAGGGCGCCACCACCCAGTCTCCCCACGCCATCCAGTCGTCATTGCGGTAGACCCGGCCGTCGGTGGGGAGGTCCAGCACTATCGGTGGGCTCGTGGGCGACGCCACGTCGCGGACGGCGAAAGTGCGGCCCGCCACTTCGTCGGGCGCGCTCGCCTCGACGACCAGGCTGCCGAACAGCGCCACCACCGGGCCCGTCTCCACCTCGTGCCCGTCGACTCGCACGACGTCCTGCCCGATGAGCGAGTACGGCCCGCTCAACGCCACGAGACGCTTGCCGTGTCCTGCCCGGTACGCCAGCGAGCGGGTGTTCCCCCGGAAGAACTCGACGGTGTTGGGACTCTTGCTCGAGCGCGCATCGAGCTGGGCGGCGCTGCGCCCCGCCGAGGTCACGAGCCTCGCCGGCTGGTAGGCGGTCAGCGGCAACTCGGCCCCGAGTGCCCCACCGGCGAACGTCCGGGTCCAGGTCGCCCACGTGCTCCCGGCCTTCGCTGTGTAGCGCTGTTGCTGGTAGGTGACGCGTCCCGGCGACAGCAGCGCGCCATAGGAACGCGCGGTGGCGGCGGGGGCGCTGAACAGGGCGTGCGCCTTCCCGTCCCGGCTGACCACCGACGCGACGGTGAGGTGATCGGCGGCCGACTCGACAAGAGCCATCGGCTCCTCGCTGTCCCGGAACGGCAACCACGTCCACCGCAGCGCCTTGGTGCCCACCCTCGTCGCCCTGCCCTCGCGCAGCAGCCAGCGGCGACGGTCCCCGCCCGAGTGCCTGGAGACGGCGATCTGGTCGGCTCCCATGGACGTCGTCAGCGACGCGCCGAACGCGGAACCGCGGAAGTCGCCGCTCGCCACCTTCACGCAGGTGGAGCGCGTGGGAGTCGCGGCGTCGGCCTTGCACAGCGTCAGCCCGGTCGTGGACCCGACGAGGTAGTGGATCTTGAGGGCGCTGACGTCCATCGCCAGCAGGCCAGGAATCCTGTAATTGGCTCCCTCCCCGGAACCGTCGACCGGCGCCACGCTCAGGTATCCGTACTCGCCCGACTCCGCATAGCCGGCGCGCACGACTGTCGCGCCGTCCTTGGTGAGCGCGTACTCGAGGCCGTACAGCTTCGGAGTGGCACCGAAGCGCGGCGAGAGCAGGCGTGCCTCGTCGCCGGAGATGTCGAAGATCCTGCCGTCGTTGAGCGCGATGACGGTCCCGACGTAGTCCACCGGGTAGAGCGCGGTGTCGTCGTCGCCCTCCCGCTGGACGTCCAGGTCATAGGGGAGGAACGCGACCTTCCCGTTGTCCGGGTCCCATCGCTGCAGCCCTGTGTACCGGTAGTCGGCCGCCTGCACGACGCCGGCGAAGACCCCCTGGTAACCGATGTGCGAGCTCAGCGAGACCGCCGACCCGCCGTCGATGTCGGCCCGCACCGCGAGGGCGGCCGGGAGCGGCTGCCAGGTGTGACCGTTGTCGGGCGAGAACAGGCTGGGCTCGTCGGTGTCCTCGGGATTGATGATGAACCGCGAGCCGCTGCCCGCGACGACCGAGTAGTTCCCCGGGATGTGGACCGCCGGGATGGTGACGGCGGGGGACAGCGCGAGGCCCGCGGGGGAGCCCGAGGCGGCCGTTGAGCCGGGGGCGGTCGCGGGGCCCGGGCCCGTCGGGTTCGAGTCGAACCCGCACCCGGCGAGCACGACCAGGCCGACGCCGGACGCCAGGCACCGGCGGATCGTCCGGCGCGCACCGCGCCGCTCGGCATGGAAGCTCATAGGGGGTTCCCTCTCCGGGTCGGCACCGAATCTACAGTCGCTCGCCGCCGTCGCACGCCAGCCGGGGCGGGTCGGGGGAGAGGATCGCCGCGGCTCACTCGGGTCTCCTCACCTGGTAGCGCCCGACCGACCCCACGAGCTCCCAGGAAGCGACCCGCGCGC
>JAEWIK010000299.1 GCA_023387135.1 Actinomycetes bacterium
TACGGCCATGAGGCTCGCGGTGCCGGTGCTGGCAGCCGCCGCGCTCATGGTCTCGGCGTGCTCCGCGCCGTCCGGGCTGACGGTGCAGGGGACGGTCGAGGACGACCTGGTGGTCGTGGCGGTCCCGGCGCTCGCCGCTCCGGCGCTCGACCTCGATGCGGGGTTCGCGCCCGCGGCGGGTGCGCCGTCGCCCGCGCCGTCCGGTGGCCCCGCAGCACCTCCAGGCCTGGCCGGCTTCGTGAGGGTCGCGGACGTGGCCGTCGCGGTCGGCGACACCGTGGTGACGGGACAACGCCTCGTCGCTCTCGACGACGCCCTGCTGCGCGCCCAGGTGAAGGTCACCCAGGCTGCAGCGGCCGTGGCGACGTCCCAGGTGACGGTGCTGGACGACAGGATCTCCGACACCCGCGACGCCGAGGACGAGATCGCCGGCAAGCGCGACGACGTGAAGGCGGCCATCGCCGACCTCACCAAGACAAGGGCGGACGTGAGGAAGGCGATCACCAAGCTGACCCGCACCCGCGCCGACCTGCTCGCACAACGAGCGACAGCGAGAGCCACCCGCGACAAGCTCGTCGCCCAGCGGGCGCAGGCCGAGGCTGCCCTCGCCGCGCTGCCCCCACCCGGCACGCCGCTGCCCCCCGGGGCACCAACCCGCGAGCAACTGCAGGCGGCGATCGCCCAACTGACCTCGGGCATCCAGCGGCTCGACGCCGGCCTCGCACAGCTCTCCGCCGGCCTGCGTCGGCTCGACGCCGGGCTCACGACCGCGAGGACGGGCCTGGCCAGGATCGACAAGGGCTTGTCGAAGGCACGCGACGGGCTGCGCAAGCTGGACGACGCCAGGCGCGACGTGCTCGACGCCCGCGCCCAACTGGGGAGGCTGCGCCGCCTCGCCGAGGTGGCGACGGGCACCGCCGGGGTCGGCGTCGACCTCGCGCGGACGCAACTCGCGCAGGCGACCGTCGCGGCTCCCGTCGCCGGCATCGTCGTGGACGTCGCGGCCACGGGCGACAGCCTCGCCCCGGGAGCGGCCCTGGTGACGATCAGGACGTCGGGCGCGGGGAAGGCTTCCACCTGGCTGTCCCCCACCCAGGCCTCGCGGGTGTGCGTCGGCGACACTGCCACGCTGCACGCCGACTGGATGGCGCCGGGCGACGACGTCTCCGCGACCCTCACGACGATCGGCACGCGCGCCGAGTTCCCCCCGACCTCCCAGGCCACCGACGAGGTGCACCTGACCCGCGCCTTCCTCGTCGAGTTCAGCGCGACGACCGCCCTGCCGGCGGGCGTCCCCGTGACCATCTCCCTCCATCCCTGCAAGCCGGGTGCACCGGCATCCCCGAGGTGATTCCCATGCCCGCTCATCGCCGTCCTCCCGTCCCCGTCATCGTGCTGGTCGTGCTGCTGCTCCTCGGCGGCGGTGCCTGGTGGTGGTGGACCTCCGCCCACCCTGCCGAGGCCGACACCACCCTGCGCGCGAGCGGGTCGGCGGAAGCCCGCGAGTACCAGGTCTCCCCCGCGCTCACCGGCAGGGTCACCGCGGTGAAGGTCGAGGAGGGCGACACCGTCAAGGCCGGCGACGAGCTCGTGGTGCTGGACGACGCGGCACTCAAGCTCCAGCGCAGCCAGGCCGAGCAGGGGGTCAAGGCGGCCCAGGCTGCCGTCAAGAACGCCCAGGACGATGACGACGCCACCAAGGCAGACGTCACAGCCGCCAAGGCGCGACTCGCCCAGGCCAAGGCATCTGTCGACCTCGCGACGCTGCAACTGGGCTACACGAAGGTCACCGCACCCCGGGACGGGCTAGTCGTGAGCGTGACGACCAACGCCGGCCAGAACGCCGCCCCGGGCCGCGCGCTGCTCACGCTGACCGATCCTTCCGACGTCTTCGTCAGGGTGTTCGTCCCCGAGCCCCGGATCGGCGAGGTGGCAGTGGGCGACCGGACGACGCTGACGACCGACGGCGGGGTCGCCACCACCGGCAGGGTGACCTTCATCGCCTCGAGCGCCGAGTTCACTCCCAACACCGTGCAGACCGAGAGCCAGCGCGTCACGCTCGTGTTCGAGGTCAGGGTCGCCGTCGACGACCCCACGGCGATCCGTGCCGGCATGCCCGTCGACGTCCGCTTCGCTTCATGACCGAGCCACGACAGGCCGCCATCGACGCCACCGGCCTGGTGAAGGACTTCGGCGCCGTCCGCGCCGTCAACGGCGTCGACCTCGCCGTCGCCACCGGCGCCGTCTACGGGCTGCTGGGGCCCGACGGCGCCGGCAAGTCGACCCTCATCAGGATGCTCGCGACAGTCCTGGCGCCCGACGCGGGCGAGGCCGAGATCTTCGGCGTCCCGCTCCGGCAGCCCGGGAGGATCACGGGACGGATCGGCTACATGTCGCAGAAGTTCTCGATGTATCCCGACCTGTCGGTCGCCGAGAACCTCGAGTTCTTCGCCAGGGTCCGCGGCGTGCCGAGGCAGCGTCGCCGCTCCCGGGCCGCGGACCTGCTGGAGAGCATGGGGATGGCGGAGTTCACCAGGCGGCAGGCCCGCTTCCTCTCCGGCGGCATGAAGCAGAAGCTCATGCTGGCCAGCACGCTCATGCACGAACCCGACCTGCTGCTCCTCGACGAGCCGACGACGGGAGTCGACCCCGTGTCGCGCCGCGAGTTCTGGCGGATCCTCGCCGACATCCACGCCGAGGGCAGGACGGTGCTGGTCGCCACCCCCTACATGGACGAGGCCGAGCGCTGCACCGACATCGCGTTCATGGACGCAGGCAGGATCGCCCACGCGGGCACCCCCGACGCGCTGAAGGCCGCCGTCCCGGGGACCCTCGTCGAGGTGGCCGCCCCCGACCCACGGGCGGCCATCGCCGCGCTCGCCGGCGCACCCGGCATCGTGTCGACGCACCTGCTGGGCGACGTCGTGCGCGTGCTGGTCACCAGCGACCCGGAGGAGGTGGGAAGGATGCTCGCGTCCGACGGGATCGCCGCCGACGTCAGTCCCGTCGCCATGGACATGGAGTCGGTGTTCGCCTACCTCGCCGGCCAGCCCTCGCGGGAGGCGGCATGAGGTCCGCCCTCGACAGGATCGGTGCGGTCGTCACGAAGGAGTTCAGGCACCTGGCGCGCGACCCGCGCACCGTCGGCATCGTCCTGCTCATGCCGGTGTTCCAGTTGCTCGTCTTCGCGTACGCGATCAGCTTCGACGTCAGCCACCTGCCCACCCTCGTCATCGACAACGACAGGACTCCCGCCAGCCGCGAGTACCTGCGGCAGTACAGCGGCTCGCCGCTCTTCACGATCGTCGGGTACGCCGACGACCAGGCGTCCGCCGAGCGTGCCTTCCAGGCAGGGAGCGCCGAAGTGGCGGTCATCGTCCCGGCGGGCTTCGGCAGGCAGCTCGCCGCCGGCGGCCAGGGTCAGGTGGGCGTGCTCATCGACGGCAGCGAACCCAACTCGGCGCGGGTCGCGCAGGCCTACACCAACGCGCTCAACCTGACCTACCGCCAGGGCATCGCGACGGCGTGGGCGGGCAGCCAGGGCATCGACCTCGGCAGCATCGGCCAGCTCGAGTCACGGGTCAGGACCTGGTACAACCCCGAGCGCCGTTCCGCTATCTTCCTCATCCCGGGCCTGATGGCGGTCATCCTCGCGATCGTCACCGTCCAGCAGACCGCCCAGACCCTCGTCCGCGAGCGCGACCTCGGCACCGCCGACCAGCTCGCCGTGAGCCCGCTGCGCAAGCTCGAACTGATGCTGGGCAAGCTGCTGCCGTGGACGCTGCTCGCCTTCGTCGACGTGGTGGTCATCACCGCCCTGGCCATCGGGGTCTTCGGAGTGCCGCTGCGCGGTGACGTCCTCGCGCTGACCGTGGGGGCCGCCCTCTTCGTCTTCTGTGCCCTCGGGATGGGGCTCGTCATCTCGGCGCTCGCCCCCAGCGTGGACGTGGCCAACATCGCCGCCCTGCTGGTGGCGTTCCTGCCGACCTTCCTGCTGTCGGGCTTCGTGTTCGCGCTCGACCAGATCCCGACCGTGCTGGACTGGGTCTCGTACCTCTTCCCTGCCAGGTACATGATCACGATCTCCCGTGGGGTGTTCCTCAAGGGGTCGGGTTGGCCCGAGCTGTGGCAGCAGGTCGCGGTGCTCGGGTTGTACGCGGTGCTCTCGCTGGCGGCGGCATCGCTCCTCTACTCCAGGAGGCGGACGCGATGAGCCTGCGACGCGTCAGGACGCTGATCTGGAAGGAGTTCACCCAGCTCCGCCGCGACCCGCTGCTGCTGCGGCTGCTGATGTTCATGCCGATCATGCAACTCGTCCTCTTCGGCTACGTGGTGGCGGCCGACCTCAAGCACCTGGCCACGGCGGTGGTGGACCTCGACCGCTCGGCGACGTCCAGGCAGCTCGCGGACGCCTTCGCCGGCTCCGGCTACTTCACCATCGTCCAGCGACCCGCCAGCGAGGCCGACCTGCAGCCGCTGCTCGACGCAGGCACCGCGAAGGTCGGCATCGTCATTCCCGAAGGGACGCAGGCCGACCTGCTGGCGGGCAGGACGGCGGGCATCGGCATCGTCGTGGACGGCTCCGACTCGCAGGTGTCGTCGGTGGCCAGCGGGTACGCCTCGCAGATCGTCGCGCGCGCGAACCTGGAGCGGCTGCAGGCGATGGGGCTCGGCGAGGGGGCGCCGGGCATCGACGCGCGCATCAGGGTGGTGTTCAACCCCACCCTCGACCCGATCAACTCGATGATCCCCGGCCTGATAGCGGCGATCCTCGCGATCTCGTTGAGCGCGATCATGTCGCAGGCGGTCGTCCGCGAGCGCGAGTCGGGCACGCTCGAACAGCTCTTCGTGACCCCCATCCGTCCCAGCGAGTACATCGTCGGCAAGCTGACTCCGTACGCGGTGGTCGCGCTCGCGCAGGCGGGGATCGTCGCCGGCGTGGGCATGGCGTGGTTCGGCGTGCCGTTCTACGGCAACCTCGGGGTGGTCAGCGTGGGGCTCGCCCTCTTCCTGCTGGTCTGCATCGGGCAGGGGCTCCTGGTGTCGCTCATGTCGCGGACGCGCGCGCAGTCGATCCAGACGACGCTGTTCATCATGCTGCCCACCATCGTGCTGTCGGGCTTCATCTTCCCGATCTCGTCGATGCCCGAGGTGATCCAGCCGATCAGCTACCTGATCCCGCTGCGGTACGCCCTCGACGTGCTCAGGGGCTCGTTCATGAAGGGCAGCGGGTTCGCCGAACTCGCCGTCCCCCTGGCGGCGCTCGCGGGCTTCGCCGTGCTGCTGTTCGGCTCGGCGGTGCTCGCCACCCATCGCAGGATCACGGAGTAGCACAGTGAGAGGCGCAGCGGATCGCAGGGATCGCGGAAGACCGCCCAGGAGTGTCGACGGGGTCACCGAGCAGGCGGCACCCGAGCCTGCCGTGCGCGTGCGCGGGCTGGTGAAGAGGTTCGGCGACTTCACCGCGGTGGACGGCATCGACGTCGAGGTCCCCCGCGGCCAGGTGTTCGGCTTCCTCGGGCCGAACGGCTCGGGCAAGACGACCACCATCAGGATGCTGACAGGCAGTGTCGCCCCGACGTCCGGCGGCGCGTGGGTGCTCGGCGAGGACGTCGTCCACCACCCCGAGCGGGTGCGGGCGCGCATCGGCTACATGTCGCAGAAGTTCTCGCTGTTCGAGGACCTGACGGTGGCCGAGAACCTCAGGTTCTATTCGCAGATCCACGGGCTCGGCAAGCAGGACTTCGCCGAACGGAAGGCGTGGGTCCTGCAGATGGCCGGCCTGGAGGGACGCGAGGACGAGCTCGCCCGCAACCTGTCGGTGGGATGGCGGCAGCGGCTTGCCCTCGGCACCGCGACCATCCACTCCCCCGAACTGCTCTTCCTCGACGAGCCGACGAGCGGCGTCGACCCCGTTGCCAGGCGCCAGTTCTGGGACCTGCTCTACGACCTCGCCGCCGGCGGGGTCACCCTCTTCGTCACCACCCACTACATGGACGAGGCGACCCACTGCACGCGGCTGGCGTTCATCAACGGCGGCAGGCTGATCGCCCAGGGCAGCCCCGCCGAGTTGCGGGACTCCTTCGGCCCCGGCGCGACCCTGGAAGACGTGTTCGTCGGGTTGGAGCAACAGACCCGGGCGGCCCGGACCACCGACTGAGGAGGCAGGGAGCCGTGGGGTGGTGGCGTCCCCCGGCACGGCGCTACGATGCGTTATCGCACACGTGTTCGATAACGGAGGATCGATGGCGACGATCATGCACGTCGACATGGACTCGTTCTATGCCTCCGTGGAGATCAGGAAACAGCCCGCCCTGGCGCGGGTCCCCATGTGGGTGGGCGGGGACGGCCGTGGGGTCGTGCTCTCGGCGAACTGGCTCGCCAAACAGTGGGGCGTGGAGGGCGGCATGCCGTCGTCCCGTGCGAAGCGGCTCTGCCCGACCGGCCTCGGCATCCGTCCGAACTTCGACGAGTACCTGGAGGCGTCGCGGGCCGTCATGGAGATCTTCCGCAGGGTGGTCGCCGTCGTGGAGGCCGCCTCGATCGACGAGGCCTACCTCGACGCCACCGGTGCCCTGAAGATGTGGGGCTCGGCGCCGGCGATCGGCCAGCGCATCCGCGAGCTCGTCCGCAGCGAACAGCAGCTTCCGTGTTCGGTCGGCATCGGTCCCAACCGGCTGGTCGCGAAGATGGCGTCCAAGGCCGCCAAACCGGACGGCCTGCTGGAGGTCCAGCCGGACGAGGTGCTCACGTTCCTGCACCCGCTGCCGGTGGAGAGGCTCTACGGCGTCGGCGCCAGCACCGCCGCCAGGCTGCACCGGCGGGGCATCATGACCGTCGCCGACCTCGCCAACACGCCGCTGGAGACCCTGCAGGGATCGTTCGGCCCGCACGCCGGCAGGGCGCTGGCGAACCTCGCGGCGGGCCGCGGCTCGTCCTTCGTCAGCCAGCACCACGTGGCGGCGGTGGGCGTCGG
>JAEWIK010000298.1 GCA_023387135.1 Actinomycetes bacterium
CCTGCGACGCCGGCGTGCGGCTGCGACGCCGGCGCCACGGCGACCTCGAGCGCGGCGGCCGGGGCGCCCGGCGGTTCCCGCCTGCTCACCGTCATCGAGAAGCCCGTCGTGGTCGTGGCCGAGCCCACCAAGCTGCGCAGGTTCGGCGACGCCCTGCTGGCCAACACCCGCAGGCTGGCGTTCTACTTCCTCGCCTTCGCCACCCTCGGCTACCTCGTGATCCGCGTGCTGCCCACCGGCCTGATCACCGATTGGCTCGGCACCGGCAACCCCGTGTGGTCGGTCCCGCTGGCGGCGGTCCTGGGCATCCCCGTCTACCTCAACACCGACGCGTCCCTGCCGCTGGTCGCGAGCCTGCTGCACGGCGGCATGGCCCCCGGTACCGCGCTCGCCTTCCTCATCACCGGAGCGGGCACCAGCATCGGCGCCATCAGCGGCATGCTCGTGATAGCCCACTGGCGCGTCGTCGCCCTGGTGATCGGGACCCTCGTCCTCGCCGCGATCGCCACCGGCTGGCTCTCGGCCCTCTGGCTCTAGGAGGTCCTGCCGGAGCCGGGGCCGTGGTCAGACCGCGGCCTCGGCTTCGAGCACGGCACCCCAGGCGGCACCCCACATGCCGAGGGCGGTGGGCACTATCGGCGGGAGCTGATGGAAGGTGGCACGTTCGCGCAGCTTCGCGACAGTGGGGACGACGAGGAGGTCCTCGGCCCGGGACAGGCCGCCGCCGATCACTATCATCCCCGGGTCCACCAGGGCCACGAGGCCCAGCAGGCTCGTCGCGAGGGCGCTCGTCGCCTGGTCGAGGATCTCCCTCGCCCGCGGGTCACCGAGGCGCGCCGCGTCGACGAGGTCGCGTGCCGACACCGGCCGGGCAGGCGGCTTCTCCAGCACCTCACGCCAACGCCGGGCCAACTGCGTACCGCCGATGCGCGTCTCCAGGCAACCGCGCTGGCCGCAACTGCAGAGCCTGTCCCCGAAGTCGCCGATGTGTCCGATCTCGCCGGCGCCGCCGTGGGCTCCGTGGCGGATCTCACCGCCGATGACGTGTGCGCCGGCGACCCCGGTACCGAGGGCGAGGATGAAGACGTCCTGCTCACCCCGCCCGGCCCCGAGGGCGACCTCCGCCCGGGCGGCAGAGGTCCCGTCGTTGGCCGCCGCACCCGGCAGCCCCAGCAGGGAGCCGAGGTCCGCCGCGGGGGCAGACCCCTCGAACCAGGGCAGGTTGGTGCTGCGCAGGACCACCCCGCGCCGATCGAGGATGCCGGGCACCGCGACGCCGAAGGCGTCCGGCACGTCACCGGCGAGGAACGACTGGACCTGCTCGCCGACGGCGCCGATAGCGGCCCCGTCCCGCGGCGTGGGAAGGACCTGCTGGCGTACTGCCTGGGGCATGCCGTCCTGCAGTTCAGCGAGGAGCAGTTTGGTGTTGGTGCCCCCGCAGTCGATGCCGAGCAGCAGGCTCATCGAACCGCCTCCGCCGCGTCGGGCAGCAGTGACTGGCACACTGCCGCCGCGGACGCA
Organism: Actinomycetes bacterium; assembly: GCA_023387135.1. GTDB lineage: Bacteria > Actinomycetota > Actinomycetes > Propionibacteriales > Propionibacteriaceae > Propionicimonas. Next base: position 1,522 of record JAEWIK010000298.1, read on the forward strand.
CCGCCGCCGGGAGCCTTCGCTGCGATGTCGAGCGTCGTGGTCACAGCATCCTCGCCCTCAGCGGTGGTGTGGTGTCGAACTCGTCGAACGGGAACATCGGCCGCCGGATGCGGTGGTGGCCCAGCCGCTGGAGGTCCTGGTCGACGGGCCCCGGCGTGAGGGCGAGCGTCCAGCCCTGCGCGAGGTCGTACAGCCCCGGTTCGAGGTAGCCGATCTTCGTGACGATGATGTCGGCCAGGCGGGGGTCCAGGTCGATCGCGGCGAAGTCGGCGGGGTCGTGGAAGTCCTTGCGGTACTCGGTGACGATCACCCGCAGTCCCCCGCGCGCGATCACGGCGATCCTTCCGGCATCGGGGTCGCCCTCGTGCAGGCCGACGAGCTCGCCGGCGATGCGCACCGGCGGGCTCACCCGGTTGTCGACGCGGGCGCCCACGATGATGTCGACAGGCTCCCCCACCCGGCGTGCCCCCAGCTCGGCGAAGGCCTCGGTGTCGAAGACCGACGCCACATAGGTCAGCGGCGCGTCGGGCGAGGTGAGCGCGGGCATCGCCAGGAGCCTCGTCAGGGTCCAGGTCACGTCGCCTGTCCCGCCGGCGCCGGGGTTGTCCCCCGAGTCGCTGATCAGGTAGGGCCCGGGACCGCCGGCGGCCCGATGGGCGAGGGCGCGCTCCACCGCCTCGTCCAGGCTGCCGGGCGGTCCGACGAAGTCGAACTCGTCGCGCACGTCCCACAGCCGCCCCGCCAGCGCTTCCGCTTGGGCGGAGATCACCTCGGGGTCGTCGCCGCTGACAAGCACGGTGGCGTGGCAGCGGGGTTCGTCCGCCCACGCGTAGCCGATCCAGATCGACGCGTCGGTGACCCCGGCCATGGTCTCGACGCCGGCCAGCAGACCGTAGAGGCTCCGGGCGGGCTCGACGCGGGTGGAGGTCTTCTCCCCGGGCAACAGGACGGGCACCCGCACCCACGCCCGCCGGGGACGCTGCTCGCGACCGAGCCACTCCAGCAACGTCCGCGCGGCCCGTTCCCGCGTCTCGTCGACGTCCTCGTGCGGCGCGAGCCTGTAGCAGGTGGGCAGGTCGACGGCCCTGACGAACCGCTCGGAGAGGTTGCCGTGCAGGTCCATCGGGGAGGCGATCAGCGGCTCGGGCCCCACCACGGCGCGGATCGCCGTGGCGAGGTCGCCTTCGGCGTCGTCCATGCCCTCGACGCTCATCGCCCCGTGCACGTCGAGGTACACGCCGTCGATGCCGTCGCCGGCGACGTCGCCCAGCCCGGACACCATCCGGGCCTTGAACTGCTCGTACACCTCGCGCCTGACCCGTCCGCCGGGTATCGAGCGGGCGTGGAACACCCCGATCCACTCCGCTGCGGCGGCGAGGTCACCCCCGTCCGCGAGGAACGGGTAGCGCGCGATCAGCGCGCCGCCCTCCCTGACCGTGAAGTCGCGGAAGTCGGCGCGGTGGGCGGAGTAAGCGCTCGATTCGATCGACATTCCCACGATCGCGATCCGCGGCCGGCCGGTCACCTGCCCCCCATTCCCGAGGTGGCGATCCCGCGGACCAGGTGCTTCTGCAGGGCGATCACGAGAGCCGTGGTGGGGATCATCGAGATCACCGAGGCGGCCATCAGCAGGTCCCACCGGGTCCCCGTCTGCGTGGAGAAGCTCGCCAGGCCGATCGGCAGGGTCCCCAGCGACTTGTAGTCGTTGATGGTGATCAACGGCCACAGGTAGCTGTTCCAATAGTTGAGGAACGTGAAGACGGCGAGCACCGCGACCGCCGAGCCGGCCAGCGGCAGGATCACCTGCAGGAACGTACGAAGCGGACCGGCGCCGTCGACCCGCGCCGCCTCTTCGAGGTCGTACGGGATGCCCCTGAAGAACTGGCGCATGAGGAACGTGCCGAACGCCGTGAAAGCCCACGGGAAGACCAGCGACTGGTAGGTGTTGACCCACCCGAACCACTGCATCACGACGAACATCGGGATGACGAGGACCTCCTGCGGCACCATGAGCGTGCCGAGGAACAGCACGAACACGAGATCGCGTCCGGGCCAGCGCAGCCTGCCGAACGCGTATCCGGCGGTCGTCGAGACGACCACCACGGTGACGACTCCGGCGAGCGAGACCAGGAACGAGTTGAGGATGTAGGTGCCGAAGGGCGCGTAGCTGAACACCTCGAGGAAGTTCGACCACCGCACCTCGCTCCCGATCAGCGTGGGAGGCGCGAGCAGCACTTCGCTCGAAGGCTTGAGCGCGGAGAAGAAGGCGTAGATCAGGGGGGCGACGAAGATTGCCGCTCCCACGATGGCGGTCAGGTAGGCGAGGACGGTTCCTACCCTGCCGGTGCGCAGCGGGTCGCCCGTCGACGCCGCCGTGGTGACCTCAGTGCTCATAGTGGACCCACCGCCTCTGGACGCGGAACTGGACCGCGGTGATGCTGATGATGATCGCGAAGAGGATCCAGGCGGCAGCCGCCGCCAGGCCCAGGTCGTGGAACTTGAACCCGGTGTTGTAGATGAACATCACCAGGGGAATCGTGCTGGTGCCCGGCCCGCCGTTGGTGAGCAGTTGCGGTTGGGCGAAGACCTGAAGCGACGAGATGATCGTCATGACCGCGGCGAAGAAGACCGAGGGCGAGATCAGCGGCAGGACGATCCGCGTCAGCATCCGCCAGCCGTGGGCTCCGTCGATCTGCGCGGCCTCGATGACCGACGCCGGCAGTTGCTCCAGCGCGGCGGTCAGGATCAGCATGTTGTAGCCCATCCCGGCCCACACGCTCATCACGACGATCGCCATCATCGCCCAGTTCTTGTCGACCAGGAAGTTGGGCATGGTCACGCCGAACAGCGAGGTGGAGAGGCCGTTGAGCAACCCGCTGGGCTGCAGGACGAGCTTCCACACCATCGCGTTCGCCACCATCGGCGTCACGACCGGGATGAAGAACAGGACCCTGAAGATCCCCCTGCCCCGCATCCGCGGGCCCAGCAGCAGCGCCAGCCCGAGCGCGACCACCAGGTTGACCGGCACGTACAGGACGGTGAACACGAACGAGTTGCGCAGCGCCGGCCAGAAGTCGGGCGACTGGGTCAGCAGCGTGACGTAGTTGCCCGCCCCGATGAACTCCTTGTCGCCGAAGATCGGCCAGTCGAACAGGCTCATGACGATCGCGAGCCCGACAGGCAGGACGGTGAACACAGCCAACCCGAGGAGGGCGGGACTGATGAAGCCGAGAGCCTGACGGCGTTCGACCCGCTGCAGCGGCCCCACGCGCCCGCGACGCCTGCCGCTCGCGGCGCGCACCTGCGTCACTGTCACCGCGCCTCCTTGAGCAGGAGTTCGATCACGGGGACCAGCACCTGTGGGCGCTGCACGGGCAGCGTCAGGGTGAGGGTGCCCGCCGGCGGCCCGGCCGGCACCATGATGGACGCCTCCTGGTCGGCGGGGATCTCCGCGAAGGCGATCTCCGAGCCGTCGTGCAGCAGGCGGGCGAACTCGACCCGCCCCGCCAGCCCGGGCAGGTGCAGCAGCCCGAACGGCCAGTCGAAGAGGTGGACGTACAACCGGTCCTCACGCTGGGTGTAGACCACTCCCGACGGCGGCGTCCAGGCCGAGGGGCCGGCTCCCCGGATCGACCGCTCGTGAAGGTCGACCCAACCCCCGACGTCGCGCAGGATCGTCGCGTCTCGGGGCGCGACCTCGCCACGGGCCGTGGGTCCGACGTTGAGCAGCAGGTTTCCGCCCAGGGAGACCGACCCGACGAGCATGCGCACCACCAGGTCGGGGGACTTGAAGTCGAGGTTGTCGCGGTGGTACCCCCAGCTCCCGTTGAGGGTCTGGCACGCCTCCCACAGCACTGGCTCGCCGTCGTGTTCGAGCGGACGGGCGGGCTGGTACTGCTCGGGCGTCACGAGGTCGGCCGGGATGCCCAGGCGGTCGTTGACGATCATGTTCGGCTGGAGCTCGCGGCACAGCGCGAGCAGCGCCTCCGCGTCCCAGTCCTGCGGGCCCTTGCCCGGCAGCCCGTCCGCCTCCGCGGGCTCGGTGAAGTCGAAGAAGAGGTAGTCGATCGGCCCGTAGCCGGCGAGCAGCTCGGTGAGCTGCTCGCGCAGGTACCGCCGGAAGACCTCCATGTCCCGGGTCGCGTTCAACTCGGCCACGTTCGGGAGCCCCCGCTGCGGGTGGTGCCTGTCGATCGTGTAGTCGGGGTGAGCCCAGTCGAGCAGCGAGAAGTAGAGGCCGACGCGCAGCCCCTCCGCGCGCAGCGCGTCGACGAACTCGCGGACGAGGTCACGGCCCACGCTGGCGGCGCTGGAGTAGGTGGTCGTCTGCGTGTCCCACAGACAGAAGCCCTCGTGGTGCTTGGCCGTGAGGACGGCGTAGCCGGCGCCGGTGGCACGGGCCGCCCGCGCCAGCGCGCCGGCGTCGAACCTGTCAGGGTCGAAGTACCGCGCGTAGCGCGCGTAGACCGCCGGGTCGATCCGCTCGTAGTTCGCCACCCATTCGTGACGTGCCGCGACGCTGTACAGGCCGTAGTGGACGAAGAGCCCGAAGCGTTCGTGGGTGAACCACGCGGTGCGCGCG
>JAEWIK010000323.1 GCA_023387135.1 Actinomycetes bacterium
GGCGTAGCCGACGCCGGCGCCGATGATCGCGGCCTCGGAGATCGGGGAGTTGAAGAGACGACGGTACGGGAGGAGCTCGGTGAGCCCCCGGTAGACCGCGAACGCGCCGCCCCAGTCACGGTTCTCCTCGCCCCAGGCGGCCATCGTCGGGTCAACCGCGAAGCGGTGCGCCATCGCCTCGAACAGGCCGTCGCGGAACTGGTACATCCTGACCTTCGACACCGGCTTGCCGTCGGCGTCGCGGGTGGAGCGCACCTTCTTGGCGATCGCCTGCACCCTGGCGTTCTCCGCCAGCGGCTGGGTGAGCTCGGGCTCGCCGGAGCCGTGCGCCTCGACGTGGCCGTTCGACAGCATCGCGCTCTCGATGTAGGAGACGTCGACCCGCGGGCACTCCTCCTCGTTGACGGCGAGGGCCAGCACCTTGGTGAGCCTGTCGGTGATCCTGCCGTGCAGGAGCTCGACCTCACCGGAGGTGATGACGCCCTCGGCGACCAGCCTGTCGGAGAAGCTGGAGATGGAGTCGGCAGCCTCCCAGGCCTCGATCTCCTCGCGGGTGCGGTAGCTGGAGGCGTCGGACGGGCTGTGGCCCGAGATCCTGTAGGTGATGGTGTCGAGCAGAACGGGGCCCTTGCCTGCGAGCAGGAGTTCCTTCTTGCGACGGACGGCGTCGGCGACGGCCAGCGGGTCGTAGCCGTCCACGCGCTCGGCGTGCATGGCCTCAGGGTTCACGCCGGCACCGACGCGGGCGAGGACGTCGTAGCCCATCGTCTCGCCGTCGGTCTGGCCGCCCATGCCGTAGAAGTTGTTGAAGAAGTTGAACATGATCGGCGGGTTGCCGCCGTCTTCCGGACGCCACAGGTTGCGGTACTGGTCCATCGCCGAGAACATCATGGCTTCCCACGCCGGGCCGCAGCCAATGCAGGCGTCACCGATGTTGGCGATCACGATGCCGGGCAGCCGGTTGACCCGCTTGAACAGCGCCGAGCCGGTGGCGATGGGCGCAGAACCGCCGACGATCGCGTTGTTGGGCATCGAGCCGAACGGGGTGAAGAAGGCGTGCATCGAGCCGCCCATGCCCCGGTTGAACCCGGCGCGGCGGGCGAAGATCTCCGCGAGCGTGCCGAACAGGATGAAGTTCTCCACGACGTCGGAGTCGGTGTCGTAGCCTGCCTTCTCCGCGATGCGGAGGGTGTCGCCGTCGAGGAAGCCCTTCATGAGCTCCTGCAGGGTGGCGGGGTCCATCTTCCGGGCAGCGGAGAAGCTCTTGGCGAGGATCTCGCCGTGGCTGCGGTGCGAGCCGAAGATGTAGTCGTCGGCGGTGAGCTCGGCGGCCTGCCCCACGGCGGCGGCTTCCTGGCCGGCCGACAGGTGGGCGGGGCCGCGGTGGTTGTACTCGATGCCGTTCCAGCCGCCGGTCGTCTTGATCGAGTTGAGCATGGTCTCGAACTCGCGGATGGCGATCATGTCGTGGAGCATCCCCACGAGGCCGTCCTTGCCGTAGCGGGCCTTCTCGGCCGCGAAGTCGGCGACGTAGGCGTTGATCGGGATGGGTGGCACCGTGACCTGCCCGGGCTTGCGGACCTCGGCCGGGTTCACTGTGAGTGACTTGGGCATTTCTTCCTTCTTGGTGTTCGGGTCGTGGGGGTCGTGGCGGGGGGAGCGGCTTCGAGGCGCTCCCCCGGTTCCACGACTGTCAGTCCTTGACCGCCCAGGCGGCCTCGCGGATTCCTTCTGAGACTGTCGGATGGGGGAAGACGACCTGGCGCAGGTCGTCGACTGTGTACTCGGATTCGAGGACCGCCGCGGCGCCCCAGATCGTCTCCGGGGAGTACGGGCCGAGGGCGTGGATGCCGCGGATGACCCGGCTGCCCGCCTCGGCGATGATCTTCACCGCACCGGGAGCCTTCAGCCCGTTCTCGGCGACGAACCTGCCGGAGAGCACAAGCGGCACCGTCGCGGTGATCACGTCGAGGCCGCGAGCCTTCGCCTGCGCTTCGGTCAGCCCGACGCCGGCCGCCTCGGGGATCGAGTAGACGGCCCACGGGATCGTCTCGACGCGCAGCACCTGGCCGGTGCGCGACGCCTGCTCGGTGTCGAGGATGTGGGCGACGGCGATCTCCGCCATCCGGTACGCGGCGTGAGCGAGGAGGCTGCGTCCTGTGACGTCCCCGACTGCCCACACGTTGGGGAGGTTGGTGCGCATGGTGTCGTCCACCACCACTCCCTTGGGGGTGAACTCCAGCCCGGCGGCCTCGGCGCCCCAGCCCTGCAGGGCGGGACGGCGTCCGACTGCCATCAGGATGACGTCCGCGGGAGTCCTGACGGTCTCGCCCTTGGCATCCTCATAGACGACCGTCGACCCCTCGATCGCGGTGACCTTGCAGCCGAGGTGGAAGCCGACCCCCTCGATGCCCTTGCGGAGCTTGCCCGCGAGGTCGGCGTCGGCGAAGGGGACGATCTCCGGCAGCAGTTCGATGACCTCGACCTCCGCGCCGAAGGCGGCGAACAGCGAGGCGAACTCGACACCGATCACGCCGCCGCCGATGACCACCAGCCTGGACGGGAACTCCTCCAGGGCGAGCAGCCCCGTGGAGTCCACGACCGCAGGGTTGTCCTTGGCGCCCGGGATCGGGGGCATGACGGGCACGGAGCCGGTGGCGATGATGACGTGCTCGGCGGTCTTGCGTTCCCCGCCGACCTCGACCACGCCGGGGCCGACGAGCGTGCCGTGCGTGGCGGCGACCTCGACCCCCATCCGCTTCTCGGCCATGGCGACACCGCCGACGAGGGTCTTGACGACCTCGTCCTTCCACGCCTGGACGCGCGTCCAGTCGAAGGAGACGTTCTCGGCCGTCACGCCGAAGTTCTCGGCATGCCGGGCGTGCAGGTAGAGCTTCGCGGAGTTGAGCAGCGACTTGGTCGGGATGCAGCCCACGTTCAGGCAGGTGCCGCCCAGGAACTGCTCCTCGACCAGCAGCACCTTCTTCTTCGCGTGCCCCAACCGCTCGGCGGCGAGGTAGCCGCCCGGGCCACCGCCCAGGATGATGACGTCGTAATCTGTCACGCCTGCCCTCCTCAGCCCAGGACCGTGAGGTCGATGTCGGTGATCGCCGCGACGAGGTCCTTCAGGTAGCGGGCGGCGTCCGCTCCGTCGATGACCTGGTGGTCGGCCGTCAGCGAGAAGCCGATCCGCTGCTCGGCGCCCACCGTGCCGTCGGCGTTGATGACTGCCCGCGGGAAGATCGCGTCGACGCCGAGGATCGCCACCTGCGGCAGGTTGATCAGCGGGGTGAACGACTCGATCCCGAAGGCGCCGAGGTTCGACACGGTGAAGGTGCCGCCGGCCAGCAGGTCGGGGCTGATCGAGCCGCCGATGGCGGCGTTCGCCAGCGTCTTCGACCTGACCGAGAACTCACGCAGCGTGAGCGTGTCGGCGAACTGGAGCGTCGGCACCAGCAGGCCGCGCGGGGTGTCGACAGCCATGCCGAGATGGACGTGCTTGAACGTGCGCAGCACGCCGTCGGACAGGTTGGCGTTCACGTTCGGGTGCTTCGCGAGGGTCTTCACCGTCGCGTAGCCGACGAGGTCGCCGATGGTGACCGCGCTCAACTCGGGGTCTGAGGACTTCTTCAACCTCGCGCG
>JAEWIK010000359.1 GCA_023387135.1 Actinomycetes bacterium
GTCGGGGTCGACCACGACGAGTTCGAGGTCGTGCGCGACGGCGTCGGCGACCTCGGCTCCGCGGGCCACCGACAGCTTGAGGACCGGGATCGTGATGCCGGCGCGGCGCAGTTCGATGCCCTCGGCCACTGTCGCGACACCGAGCTGGTCGGCGGCACCCGACTGCTGCAGCGTCCGCGCCACCTCGATCGCGCCGTGGCCGTAGGCGTCGGCCTTCACCGCCGCGAGGACCCTGCGGTCTCCCACGCGGGCGCGGATGGCCGCCAGGTTGGCCCTGATGTTGTCGAGCCTGGTCGTCGCCAGCGTGGGGACGTCCATCACTCCCCCACCTCGACGGGACGGCTCGGGTCGCTCGACCAGCCCGACCAGGAGGGGGCGTAGAGCGGCGCCTCGATGCCGAGGCTCGCCAGCGCCAGCACCACCTGGGCCGCCGACACCCCCGAACCGCAGTAGGCGGCCACGCGCTCACCCTCGGGGAGGGCGAGCCGGGCGCGGAGGGTCGCCTCGTCAGGGAGCCTGCCCGACGCGTCCCAGAAGCCCGAGACGGGCCGGTTGACGGCGCCGGGGATGTGGCCGGCGCGCGCGTCGATCGGCTCGACCTCGCCCGCGTAGCGCTCCCGTGCCCTGACGTCGACCAGCAGGCCGTCGAAGGAGGCCGCCTCGTCGGCGGTGAGCGTCGGCAGGTGCCCGGTGGTGAGGTCGGGGACCCCGGCCGACGGGGTGAACCGGGCTTCGCCGCTCTCCAGCGGCCCGCCCGCCTCCACCCAGGCAGGCAGCCCGCCGTCCAGCACCCTGACGTCGAGGCCCGCCCAGCGCAGCACCCACCAGGCACGCCCGGCCGCGAACGAACCCGGCTCGTCGTAGACGACGATCTCGGAGTCGGGGTCGACGCCGAGCGCCGCCAGCCCGGCGGCCAGCCTGCCCGCGTCCGGCAGCGGGTGGCGACCCTGCAACGGATCTGTCAGGGGGCCCGTGAGGACGTTCTCGAGGTCGAGGAACTTGGCGCCGGGCAGGTGCGCGTCGAGGTAGCGCCCGTACGCCTCCGCGCTCGGGGCGCCGAGCCGCCAGCGCACGTCGAGGAGCTGGGGAGGGGTGGGTGCCGCGAGGCGTGCGAGCAACTCGTCGACGCCGATGATCTCGGTTGCGCGGGTGTCCCGGGTCATGGCGTGCAATCTACTCGGGGCTCGCCGCCACCAAGGCTCGCAGCCGCGTCCGTGGCCGGGCGCCGACGTGTGCTATGACCTCCGCGGCGGCGTGGTGACCGAGCTTGGCGCACTGCCGCGGCGGCAGCCCGGCGAGGTGCCCGTGCAGGAAGCCGGCGGCGAACAGGTCGCCGGCCCCCGTCGTGTCCACCACCTCCGGCACGACGTCGGACGGGACCACCCAGGTCTCCTCGCCGCGCACCACGAGGGCGGGCTCGGCGCCGCGGGTGAGGATCGCCGTCCGCGCGTGGCGGCGCGCCGCCTCCACGGCCTGCTCGACTGTCTCGACGCCGAACAGCGTGGTGAACTCGCGCTCGTTGCCGAAGGTCAGGTCGATGGCGTCCTTCACAAGGTCGACGAAGATGTCGAAGTGCCGCTCGACGCAGAACGAGTCGGCGAGGCAGAGGGCCGTCGTCCTGCCCGCGGCGAGGGCGGCGTCGAGCGCCTTCATCATGGCGGGCGCCGAGTAGGGCGAGTCCCACATGAAGCCCTCCAGGTAGGTCACCCGGGAGTCGGCGGCCAAGCCGGGGTCGATGTCGCTCTCCGCGAGGTTCCAGCTCGCCCCGAGATGGGTGTTCATGGTCCGCTGCGCGTCGGGGGTGACGAGGATCATGCTGCGGGCGGTCGCCGGGCCCGAGCCCGCCATGGTCGTGTCGAAGCTCACCCCCGCGCGGCGCAGGTCGTCGCGGAAGAACGTGCCCAGCTCGTCGTCCTTCACCTTGCCGACGAACGCCGCCCTGCCACCGAACGACGCGATGCCGGCGGTCGTGTTGCCGGCCGACCCGCCCGACACGAGCGTCGCCTGTCCCATCGCCGCGTAGAGGCGCTCGGCGGTCGCCTCGTCCACGACGTGCTGGGCCCCCTTCACCACGCCGTGCTCGACGATGAAGGCGTCGTCGACGGGCGCCAGCACGTCGACTATCGCGTTGCCGATGCCGAGCACGTCGAAGCGGGCGTCAGGCATGGGGTCCTCACCTCAGAAGAGCATGGCCAATCCAGGCTCAGCCAGAATGGTCGCAACATCCGCGAGGAATTTCGAACCGGTCTCGCCGTCCACCAGCCTGTGGTCGAAGGTGAGGGCGAGGGTGCACACAGACCGCGGCTCGATGCGCTCGTCGTCGCCGCTGCCCACCACCCACGGACGCCGCGTCACGGCGCCCACGCACAGGATCGCCGCCTCGCCGGGGTTCATGATCGGCGTGCCGGCGTCCACCCCGAACACCCCGACGTTGGTGATCGTGAAGGTTCCCGACGCGAAGTCGCCGGGCTGCGACTTGCCCTCCTTCGCGAGCGCGACGAGTTGGTTCAACGACTTCGCCAGCTCGACGAGGGTCATCCGGTTGGCCTTCTTGACGTTCGGCACCACGAGCCCGCGCGGGGTCGCGGCGGCGATGCCGAGGTTCACGTCGGAGTGGATGACTATCTCCTCGGTGGCCTGGTCGAAGCTCGAGTTGATCTCGGGGTTGCGGGCTATCGCCAGGCAGGCAGCCTTCGCGAAGACGAGCAGCGGGGAGATCCGCAGCCCGTCGAACTCGCGGCGCTGCCGCAACGTCTCGATGAGCGTCATGGTGCTGGTGACGTCCGCCTCGACCCAGGCGGTCGCCTGCGGGACGTTGAGGGACGCCGTCATGGTCTTGAACATCTCGCGCCTGACGCCGCGCAACTGCACCCGCTCGGACGTGCCGGGACGGTCGGCCATGCCCTGCGCACCCGCCGCGGCGAGGACGTCCTCGTGCGTGATGATGCCGCCGGGGCCGGTGCCGGTCACCGTCGCGAGGTCGATGCCGAGGTCGCGGGCGACCCTGCGGACCGGGGGCTTCGCCAGCGGCGGACGCGGGATCTCGCCACCTCCCGTGGGCTCGCCGGGCTCGGGCAGGACGTCGCCCGAAGGCTCGGCCTGGACGGGGTGCAGCGGGGTGATCTCGTCCACCTTGCGGGAGACCGGCTGGGAGAGGTCGTAGACCTCCTGCACCTGTTCGGTCTCGGGCACCGACACCGCCGCCTCGCGCCGGCGCGGACGGCGGGCTATCGAGCCCGGCTTGGCGCCGTAGCCGACGAGGCTCGGCGCCGACGCGTCCGGCTCGACGGGATCGCCGTTGGAGTCCTGCAGCTTGCCCGAGACGGCCTCCGCGGACTGGCCTGCCTGCGCGCGTCCCGGGTCTGAGGCGGCGGGCTCCGGCGTGGCGTCTGGCTGGCCGGCGTCAGGCAGTTCGGCGGGATCGCCGATCCTCACGATGGCCGTGCCGACGTCGACAGTCGCCCCCTCGGGGACCAGCAGCGCGAGCACCGTCCCGGCGACCGGGCTCGGCAGCTCGACGAGGCTCTTGGCCGTCTCGATCTCGAGCAGGATGTCGTTGACCGCGACCTGTTCGCCGACTCCCACCTTCCAGGAGACGATCTCCGCCTCGATCAGGCCTTCACCGGGGTCCGGCAACTTGAACTCGAACACTGATCCTCCTCAGTAGGCGAGCGAGCGGTCGACGGCGTCGAGCACCCTGTCGAGATCGGGCAGGTACTCGGACTCCACGCGGCTCGGCGGGTACGGCATGTCGTACCCGGTCACCCTGAGCACAGGTGCCTGCAGCGCGTAGAAGCAGCGTTCCTGGACGCGGGCAGCGATCTCCGCCCCCAGGCCGAACGAACCGGGAGCCTCGTGCACGACGACCGCCCTGCCCGTCTTCGCCACCGAGGTGAGGATCGTGTCGTCGTCCAGCGGGGAGAGGCTGCGCAGGTCGATGACCTCCAGGTCGCGGCCCTCCTCGGCGGCGACGATGGCTGCCTCGACGCACGGCCTCACCATGCCGCCCCACGCCAGCAGGGTCGCGTCCTTGCCCTGCTTGACCACGCGGGCCTGGTGCAGCGGCAGCGGGACGGCGCCGGTGTCGACCTCGCCCTTCTCGTGATAGCGCCGCTTGGGCTCCATGAAGATGATCGGGTCGGGCGAGGTGATCGCCTGCTGGATCATCCAGTACGCGTCGGACGGGGTGGCGCAGGTGACCACCTTCAGTCCGGGGGTGTGGGCGAAGTAGGCCTCCGGCGATTCGCTGTGGTGCTCGATCGAGCCGATGCCGCCGCCCGACGGCAGCCGTACTACCAGCGGGACGTTCAGCCGCCCGTGGGTGCGGTGGTAGAGGCGTGCCGCCTGGGTCACGAGCTGGTCGAAGGCGGGGAACACGAAGCCGTCGAACTGGATCTCCACCACCGGGCGGTAGCCGCGCAGGCTCATGCCGATGGCGGTCCCCACGATGCCCGACTCGGCGAGCGGGGAGTCGATCACGCGGTCCGCGCCGAACTCAGCCTGCAGCCCCTCGGTCACCCTGAAGACGCCACCGAGCTTGCCGATGTCCTCTCCCGCCAGCACGACCTTGGGGTCGGCGGCGAGCGCCCGCCGCAGGCCCGCGTTGAGGGCCTTCACCATCGTCAGGTTCTCGGTCATCGCGCCTGCTCCCCGTCCGTGAAGGAATCCAGGTAGGTGAGGTACTCGTCCCGTTGGGCGAGGTGGTGGTTGGGTGTCTCGGCGTACACGCGTTCCCACAGGTCCGCCAGCTTGGGTTCGGGGAGCGCCACGCAGCGGTCCCTGAGTTCCTCGGCGAACGCGTCGGACTCCTCGGCGAGCGCGTCGAGCCACGCCTGGTCGATGGCGCCCGTCCGCAGGAGGTAGGACTTCACGCGCTCGATCGGGTCGCGCCGCGCCCAGTACTCGACCTCCTCCTTGCCCCGGTACTTGGTGGGGTCGTCGGACGTCGTGTGGGCACCCATCCTGTAGGTGTAGGCCTCGATGAGGGCGGGGCCCTCGCCGCGGCGCGCCCTGTCCATCGCCCAGCGGGTGACCGCCTCGCAGGCGAGGACGTCGTTGCCGTCCACCCTGATGCCGGGGAAGCCGAAGCCCGAGGCGCGCTTGTAGAGCGGGATCTTCGACTGCAGGGTGATGGGCTCGGAGATCGCCCACTGGTTGTTCTGGCAGAAGAACACGATGGGCGCCGCGAAGGTCGACGAGAACACGAAGGCCTCGTTGACGTCGCCCTGGCTGGTGGCCCCGTCGCCGAAGTAGGCGATCGCGGCACCGTTGGCGGCGGGGTCGTCGTTGCCGACGAGCCCGTCGCGCTGCATCGCCATGGCGATCCCCGTCGAGAGCAGGGTGTGGCCGCCGATCACCCACGAGTACGTGTGGAAGTGCTTGCCGCGGGCGTCGTAGTCGACCATGCCCGAGCCCCTGAAGAGGCTGAGCAGGGCCACGAGGTCGATGCCCATGCAGTACGCGACGCCGTGCTCGCGGTAGGACGGGATCACCTCGTCGTTGGGGCCGACAGCGCGGACCGAGCCGATCTGCGCCGCCTCCTGCCCCAGCAGCGGCGGCCACAGGCCGAGCTCCCCCTTGCGCTGCAGTGCGGTCGCCTCGGTGTCGAAACGCCTCGTCAGCACCATGTCGTGGAGGCTGCGGGCGATGTCGGCGTCGCTGCCTTCGTAGTGGAAGTCTGGATGCTCGACGCGGTTTCCCGCGGGGTCGAGCAATTGGACGAAGGAGTCCTGGTCGTCGACAGGATCGGGCATGGCTCTCCTGACAGCAGCTCGGGTGGAACACGAACCTACGGTTACGTAACCAAAGGTGTCAAGGTTTCTGAGTATCTGTGCGGAGTACGGCGGCCGGCTGGAAGTCCCCATCATGTCGCGCGCCGGGGCCGCCGCCAAGAGCCTGTTTTCAGCCGTGCGGGTCCGGGATGACTAGGGTGGGCGACGTGACTACTGAGGGCCTGGCTGAGTTCCAGGAGCGGTACGCCGCGCTTGTGGTGGCCGCCTGCGAGTGGCGGGCCATGCAGGCGAATCCGGAGGTGCTGGCCGACAGGGTCTTCGCCATCCTGCGAGACGGACGCGAGGCACCCGACCTGCACCGCGCCTACAACGCCATCCGCTCCGTCGTGCTGGACTCGTACCTCGAGTCTTCAAATCGCCGCTCGATCCTCGACAGGCTGCGCGGGGTGCCCGACACCGTCGCCAACGCCCCCAAGGACACCAAGCAGGAGGCGCTGCTGCGCGGCGCCGTCACGCGCCTCAGCGACCGCGACCGCGAACTCCTGCAGATGGCGTACTGGGACGAGTTGGCCGAGTCCGAACTGTGCGCTGTCCTGCGGACCGACCCCGAGTCGTTGAGGGACAGGCTCGCCAGGGCACGCGCCAAGTACGTCGGCTTCGCACGGCGGGCGCACGGCAGTGTCGACCCCGAGTCGGTGTCGGCAGTTTTCCGCAGCCTGAAGCCCGGCCTGCGCTCCCGCTGGGAGTGAGAGCCCCGTCGTGACCGGGCACGGGGCGACCACCGTCCCGTGATCTCGAAATTGCCACTGCCGCAGCGGGTCGTCGCTCGGTTACTGTGCGCGCATGGCGAGCACCCCGGGCGCCGGCCCGACAGCGGCCCCGCCCGGGCCGGCGACGCCTGACACCGGGTTCGCCGGCGCTCAGGCGGCACCCGTCGTCCCCGTACCGCCCGGGCGCAGGACCGTGCCCGCGCTCGGCGTCGGGGCCGCGATGCTCGTGCTCGTCACTGCAGCGTCGGTGCTCGGACGTCCCGTCCCCCCGCCCGTGACCGGCGTCGACTCGTGGTTCCCGGCCGACGGCACCCGCGGCAGGTTCGCCCAGGAGGCGGGCGGCGACATCAGGTTCTCCGAGTGGTCGAGGCCCGACATCCTGAGCCTCACGCAGTCCGACCTGCTGGTGCTGCCGTACTGGCGCGGCCGGACTGACCTCGACTGGGTCTCCACCGACTACGTCAGGCTCCACACCATCCAGGCCGGGCAGGACGGCACCGGCACCGCCCTGTCCGACACCCTGTGGACGCTCGGTGACGACGGCGCCCGCACCGCCATCGAGTCGTCGTTCCCGGGCGAGACGTCGATCCTGCTGCCCGGTCGGCTCGACCTGCCTGCCGGCCTGCGAGCCGGGAGCACCTGGACCTCCGAGGGCACCGCCCACACCTGGGACGACGCCGCCGGCACGTTCGTCGAGTCGAAATACCTGGCTGACTACGCGGCACAGGCCTCGTCGGAACCCACTCAGGTGGAGCGGGGCTGCCTCGACGTCACCATGGAACTCGCCGTCGGGGACTCCCGGCGGACCGAGCGGCACCTGTGGTGCCCCGGCGAGGGGCTCGCGGGCTACACCGACCCCACCGGCACCTGGGTCACGACGCGGGGAGCGCCGCCCGTCCAGCCGTCGCCGGAGGAACCCTTCGACTGGAGCACCGCCGACCGGCTCGACTTCACGCCCCGCACCGCCAACCAGCCGATGGCCGAGGGCAGCATCTCGCTCTATCCCGTCGCCCCGCCCGGAGTGTTGCGCGGCGGCGCGGTGTTCGTCGGGCAGACCCAGCCCGACGTGCTCGCGGTCAGGACCGACGACGGCCTCCAGGTCGCGTGGGCGGCCCGGCCCGGCGGCACCCCCACCGCCTCGGCCACGCTCGGCGCCATCACCGTCGTCGCCACCACCAACCGGCAGGCCGTCGCCTACAACAACCAGGGACGCTGGCTGTGGGAGGCACCGCTGAGCGACCTCTCGGTCGTGCCGCCGGTGAGGTTCGGAGAGCGTGCGGCGGTGTTCGTCACGCTCGACGGCGCCGTCACCGCCCTCGACCTCACCTCCGGCACCGAGCTGTGGCGGACGGAGCTGGGCGCCGAGATCCGCACTGTCCCGACGGTGGCGGGAGACAGGCTGCTCGTCGCCAATCAGGCGGGCGCGCTCGCCTGCATCGACGACGCCGGGGAGCAGGTGTGGGTGGAGGACGCGGGCGTCCCCCGCAGCCTCGCCGTCTCGCCGGGACCCGACCCCGTCGTCGTCTACGGCGAGGACGGCTCGCTCGTGCTGCGGGCGTACTCGCTGGCCGACGGCCAGCAGGTGTGGCGCTCGCGGATCTACCAGGACGCCCGCGACCTCATCGGCCTCGACACGACGGTGGTGGTGAGGGACGACGACGCCGTGCTGGGAGTGGACTGGCGGACCGGCGCCGTCGGCTGGCAGTGGAACGCCACCCGGACCGAGGACGGGATCGGGGGCGGACACCGCGCCCTGCTGCTGAGCGACACCGGGCTGATCCTGCTCGACGACGGCGGCAGGCAGGTGCGGACGTGGCAACACCACCTGGGGACTGTGACGTCCTCCACGCCGTACCTGGTCGCGGCCGCGGGGATGGTCCTCGCCTACGGGCCGGCGGGCATCGACATCGGAGCCGTGCCATGAGACGCGCCCTGGTCGAGATCCTCGCCGCGCTGCGGGACACCTTCGTCATCACCTTCGTCGAGCCGGTGCGGGAGGGACGCCCCCGCCCCAGGACGTGGCCGCGCGGCCTGCCCGCGATCGGCGCCGCCGCGCTGGTGCTCTACTGCCTGCTCGGGCTCGCCACGATCTTCGCCGTCAACCTGCGGCAGGACGGGGACCTCGTCCTGTCGCCCTCCTCGCAGACGAGCCTCCCGTCCTCGACGGTCGGGCTGCTGCTGAGCGGCGTCATCGTGTCCTTCGCGCTGGCGCACACCGCCGCCCTGCGCACCTCGTGGTGGCTGCGCGCGGCGCTGTTCGTGCTGGGCGGGAGCGCGCTGTTCTACTTCGTCAGCTACTCCCTCATCACGGCGACCTGGGTCGCGGGCGTCTCGGCCGGGCTCTACCTTCTGCTGCTGGTCTTCACCATCGTGAGGTCGCGCAAGCGGTTCGCCTGGTGGGAGTTCGTGGTCGTGACAGCCCTCCTCGCGCTCGCGATGCTGGGCCCGTGGCTGCTCACCGACCAGGCGCTCGACACCAGGTCGGTCGCCATCGAGGGCACCCTCTCCAGCCTCGGGCCGCTCACCTACCCCGCGTTGCTGGTCGCGGGGTCGGCGCCCGCGCAGATCGTCGTGACCGGCGCGCAGGCCGCCGCGGGACGTCCGCTGGGCAGGCGACTGTTCTGGGTCCTGGCGGCGGTCGCCGTGATCTGGTTGGGTGTCGCGACGGTGCTGTCGGTGCAGGACGGCGGGGAGGACCTGACGACCGAGGCGTTCGCCGCGGGCGCCCTCACCCTCGCGGGCATCGCCGTCGCCATCGGCGTCTGGCTGCGGCGCGCTCGACGCGACGCACCCGACCCGCCCGACGCCTACCCCGAGGCCTGGGCTCCCTGGCTGTACCCGCTCGCGACGGCGATCGCCGGGTTGCTGCTGGTGGCGCTCCCGCTGCAGATCCTCTCGCTGCTGCTGAGGCTGTTCGGGCTCGGCTGGGCCGCCGACGGCTTCGACGCCGCCTGGAACTTCATCTTCGACAACAACCCCGGGGTGCTCTGGCGGGCGGCGATCGGCGTGCTGCTGCTGGTCATCGCGTGGCGGATCAGCGCCCGGGGCAGGCAGACGGAGGCTGTCGTGCTCGGCGCGCTGGCCGTCTCCATGTTGGTCGATGCGCTCGGTCTCGTCCCCGGACTGGCGTTCCTCCACGAACGCACCACCCAGGCGATGGGCCTGACGGCCGCCGCCGTCGCGCTGCTCGCCGGCCTGGTGCTGGCGGCGCGAGGGGCGCTGGACCGCGGGCGGGCGCGCGGCATCGTCGCCGTCGTGCTGCTGGCGGTGCTCTATCCGCACCGCAACCTGCTCGCCGATCCTGCCAGCGCGGCTCTCGTCTTCAGCGCGCAGCTCGTGGTGCTGTTCGGCCTCACCTGGCGGCTCTTCACCGATGCAGGCTTCCTGCAGAAGGACAGCCGGCTGTTCCCGCAGCCGACGCGCGTGCTGCTGTTCCTCGCCAACTCGCTGTTCGCCGCCACCTCGCTCGCCTTCGTCGCGCTGGCACGGGCGCTGGCCACCGGCGCCGACTCCACGATCTGGAGCGACACCGGCGACTGGACGCTGGGCGAGCCGCTCTTCACCGCCGGGCTGATCACTGCGACGTGGCTCGTCCTGCGTCCCGCGCGGACGCTGCCGGACGCCGTCCCGGTGGCGGTCCCCGCCCTCGAGGCCGCGTTGCCGTCAGGCGAGCATCAGCACCAGGGGGATGGCCACGATCCCCACCAGGATGCTCACCGAGGTGGTGAAGGCTGACGCCTCGATGTCCAGCCCCAGCCGCTCGGTGAACGCCGACGACATCGCCGCGAGCGGGGCGAACCAGAGCGCGCAGACCACCGCGCGGAGTTCGTCGGGCCCGGGGATGACGAACCAGGTGGCCACCGCGACCGGCACGACGATGAGGTACCTGATGAGCAGGAACCTGCCCGCGAGCTTCAGCGTGTGGCGCGGCAACCGCAGCTCCAGGCCCACGCCGATCATGAACATGGCCAGGAACGGGTTCGCCGCCCCGATGACGCTCGTGAAGGCGATGAACTGGCTGGGCAGGGTGATGCCCGACACCAGCAGGGCCAGCAGCGCGAGATAGGTGACGAGGACGGGATTGCGCAGCGCGCCGAGGGTCGAGCGCAGCCGTCCGTGGCCGTCGGGGCTGACCAGCGAGGAGGCCCAGCCGTACCCGACCCCCGCGTTCCCGACAGCCACCCCGATGTCGAACATCGAGGTGTAGAGCATGACCTGCGGGCCCATCATCGCCGCCATGTACGGGGTGGCGAAGGCACCGATGTTGTAGCCGCCGCTGTGCAGCACGGCGAACGACCGCAGCCGCCTGCCGTACTTGCGGTTGAGCAGGTAACCCACAGTCTGCTGGAACGTGTTGACGGTGAGGGACGCGATGGTGAGCACCAGCAGCGTCGGGTGGAACTCGTAATCGCTGAAGGCAGTCACCAGCGCGGCGGGCAGGGTTACGGTCAGGACGATCCTGGAGAAGATCGGGAAGTGGGCGGTGGTGAGCCAGCCGAGCCGCTTGGCTCCGAAGCCGATGCCGATGATGACCACGAGGGACAGGGCCTTGACGAGCACATCGAGCACCGACCAACCCTAGTCCCGCTCGGCCGGGCGCGAGGCCCGCTCGTCCCTCGGGCGCCGGCAGGCCGTCACAATGCGGGATGTCCCGCGTCAGGGGTGACTACTGGGACGGAGTGCCGCCGAACAGCGCCGACCACCAGCCCTTGCTGAAGGGCGGCGGACGGAAGGGACTCAGCTCGGGATCGGAGTCGTGCTCGACGATCCTCAGCGCCGACGCGACGACGAGGTGCCTCGTCCCTGCCGAGGCCAGGACGAAGACCCGCCTGCCGTCGGCGACCCGCGGCACCCGCGCGAGGTCGTCGGGCTCGGCGCGCTCCAGCGCGAGGTCGGGCAGTTCGGCAGCGCAGGAGACGAAGTCGACGTCCTCGAAGAGGAGGTCGACGCTGGTCGGCAGCCCAGGCGCCTTCGGGCTGCGCAGCAGCAGCCCGTGCCCCCGCTCGTACTCCCACAGCGTGAAGGCGCGGCCGGCGAGCGGATCCGTCTCGGACCTGGGAGCCTGCCCGGCCGCTCCCACCCACTGTCCTGTGCCGCCCGCCCACGCGTCGTCGGCCGCCCGGGTGAGCGCCCAGGCCGCGTCGACCCCGACGAGCGTGTCGATGCGGGTCGCGGGGGTGGTGGTGATCACCGTGCCGGCGTCCTCGCCCAGGTCGACCTCGTAGCGCGGCCGACGCAACACCCTCGAGGGAGGCAGTCGTCGCAGCCGGATCACTCCCGCATCCTACGAGCCGCCGGGCCCGCGGTGCCCGCCGTCCCCGCCTCCGCGAGACCCGGGACTGTAGTCTCCCGGAGGTGACCAGATACGTCTTCGTGGACGTCGAGGCAGCCGCCGGGCCATCCCCCTTCTCCGGGGTCATGACGGAGTTCGGCGCCGTGGACTTCACCACCCGCGAGACCTTCCACGGGGTGCTGCGCTCCGCCCACCTCGACCCGCCCGACTCCGGGCACTACGTGCTCGACGACGCCTTCCCGCCCCACGACCTCGGCACTGTCATGGCCGAGTTCTCCGGGTGGCTTCGCGCCCTGGGAGACTCCCGGCTCGTCATGGTGTCCGACAACCCGGCCTTCGACTTCATGTGGATCGCGGACGGGTTCGACAGGGCCGGCCTGCCCAACCCGCTCGGTTACTCGGCCCGGCGCATCGGCGACCTGCACGCAGGACTGAGCGGGAACTGGCTGGACACGAACGGCTGGAAGGCTCTCGGCAGCACCACCCACGACCACAACCCCGTCAACGACGCGCTGCGCAACGCCGAGGCCTTCGAGGAGTTGCTGACCGCCCACGGCCAGCGGCTGCCGTGACCACGGGATTCCAGGTGCTGAAGGGCTGACGCCCACCGTCGGGCGCCTGCCATAGTCGAGGAGTGCACGAGAACCTGGCCAGCAATGTGACAGACGTCGCCCTCATCTTCGAGGGCGGCGGGATGCGTGCCAGCTACACCTCGGCGGTCGTGGCCACCCTGCTCGACGCGGGGATCCACGTCGACTGGGTGGCGGGCATCTCGGCGGGCGCCTCCAACACCGCCAACTACCTCGCCCGGGACGGCGAGCGCGCCAGGAAGTCGTTCGTCGACTTCGTCGCCGACCCCAACTTCGGCAGCCTCAGGACCTTCCTCACCGGCAAGGGCCTCTTCAACGCCGCCTACATCTACGAGCAGACCGCTGGACCCGACCAGGCGCTCCCGTACGACTACGACACCTTCCTCGCCAACCCCGCGCGGGTGCGGATCGGCGCCTTCGAGGCCGACACCGGCGAGGCCGTGTACTGGGGCAAGGAGGACCTCTCCACGCTGCGCGACCTGATGATCAGGGTGCGGGCGTCGTCGACCATGCCGGTCATCATGCCGCCGGTGACGATCGGCGACCACGTGTACGTGGACGGCGCGCTCGGCCCCTCCGGCGGGATCGCGCTCGACCAG
>JAEWIK010000035.1 GCA_023387135.1 Actinomycetes bacterium
CCGACAACGACACCAGGGCGGCGGCGATGATCGCGCAGCTCGCCGCCCACTTCGCGTCAGTGGGGCTCGAGACCGGGCTGAGCGCCGAGGTGGTGGCGGCGGACGTCGCCGCCAGGACGCAGGTGCCCGTCGAGTACGTCTCGCTGCAGGAGCGCCACATCGCGCGGGCCTTCCAGGAGGCGCTCGCCGCCCTGCCGCTCGCCGAGCGCGCGGCGGTGCTCGAGAAGGCGTACGGCTCGCCGTCGGGCGTGGACCTCGACAATGCCGTGGCGCTGCAGGGCGAGCTCCGCTCCCGGCTGCTGAAGGCGGGCACCCCCGGCTTCGTCCCCGAGGTGCCGCTCAGCTTCGACGCCGCCTACTCCTACGTGCTGGACATGGGCGGCATCCCGACCTTCCCGATCCTCGCCGACGGCGCGAAGGCGCTGAGCCCGTTCGAGTACCCCGCCGAGTCCCTCGCGCAGGAGTTGCTGCGCCGCAAGGTGTACGCCGCCGAACTCATCCCGATCCGCAACAAGAGCGCGCTGGTCGACGAGTACGTGGCGGCGCTGCGGGGCGCGGGCATCATCGTCATGGGCGGTACCGAGCACAACACCGCCGACCGCATCCCCTACGACCCCGCCTGCGTGGACGGCCCGCTGTCGGACGCCGCCCGCGGCGCCTTCTGGGAGGCGACCTGCGTGGTGGCGGCCCATCAGCACCTCGTCGCGCGCGGCGAACCCGGCTACGTGACGGCGACCGGCGACCTCGTCGGCCCGGATGCGGCGGCCCGCAGGCGCTCGCTTGCCGACCTGGGGGCGTCCCTCATCCTCGACGCACACGAGGCCCACGACGAACAGAGCGAGGAAGCGTAATGGTCGATCTCACAGAGGAACTCATCGCCGTCGCGAACGCGTTCGGCGCGGACCCCGAGTTCTCCCGGGCGGGCGGCGGCAACGCCAGCGTGAAGCGGGACGGCCTGCTCTTCATCAAGCCGAGCGGCGTCCCGCTGGCGACCCTCACCGCCGCGGACCTCGTGCCGCTCAAGCTCGACGTGCTGCTCGACGCGCTCGACTCCGACGAGCCGGTGGAGGGCGATCCCGTCCGTGCCGCTGCCGCCAGGGCGCAGGTCGGCAATCTCGCGCGCAGGCCGAGCGTCGAGATCCTCTTCCACGCGCTGATCCCCGACGCGCTGGTGCTGCACTGCCACCCGCTGGTCGGCAACGCGCTGACCTGCAACGAGGACGCCGAGGCGCTCGCGGCGTCCCTGCTCGGCGACGAGGCGGTCGTGGTTCCCTACATCGATCCCGGGGTCCCGCTCGCCCGCGGCGTCCGGGACGCACGTCGCGCCTACACCGAGCGCACCGGACGGCCCGCTCCCGGCATCACGTTCCTGCGCAACCACGGCATCATCGCGTCCGGCGACTCCCAGGCCGAGGTGGCCGACCGCGTCCGCCGGCTGACCGACGCCATCCAGGCGGCCATCGACGCGACCCCGCTGCCGCAGGCGCCGGTCGTCGACGAGTCCGAACTGACCCGCGTGCGCAACTCGATCGCCCCGACCCTGCGTGGCCTGCTGGGCGGCGAGGACCGCCTGGCGGTCGTCACCTCCGACGCCGGCGAGCTCGTCAGGTCTGTCACCACCACGCGTGCCGGCGACGCCGTCCTCACCGGCGGGCCGCTGATCCCCGACCAGATCGTGTACGCGGGCTCGTTCCCGGCCGTCGTCGACCCGGGCGTCGACGACGATCCCGCCGCTGCGGTGACGGCGGCCGTCGAGGCCTACCGCGCCGCCCACGGCAAGAACCCCGTCATCGTGGTCGTGCCGGGCCTGGTCGCGTTCGGAGCCGGCGCGAGTCTGGCCGCGGCGCAGACCGCGCTCGCCACCTTCACCGACGCCCTGCGGGTCGCCCGCGACGCCGAGCGGATCGGCAGCGTCAGGGTGATGGACGCCGCCGAGCGCGGCTTCATCGAGAACTGGGAGGCCGAGGCGTATCGCAAGGCGATAGCGGCGGGCGCCTCCGGCGGAAGGCTCGACGGCAAGGTCGTCATGATCACCGGCGCCGCGCAGGGCTTCGGCCTCGGCATCGCCCGCGAGTTGATCACCCAGGGCGCGTCGCTGGTGCTGGCCGACCTCAACCTGGCCGGCGCCCAGGCCGCTGCCGACGAACTCTGCGCCGGCTACGGCGCCGGGCGGGCGGTGGCGGTGAAGGTGGACGTCTCCGACGAGCAGTCGGCCCTGGACGCCGTCGCCGAGGTGGTGGCAGTCTTCGGCGGTCTCGACGTCTTCGTGTCGAACGCGGGAGTGCTGCGCGCGGCCTCGGTCTTCACCCAGCCGGTCGCCGACTTCGACCTGGTGACCAAAGTGAACTACCGCGGCTACTTCCTCGGCGTCCGCGCGGTGGCGCCCGTCCTCGCCGCGCAGCACGCCGCCCGTCCGCAGGAGTGGTTCGACATCATCGAGATCAACTCCAAGTCGGGCCTGCAGGGGTCGAAGGCGAACTTCGCCTATGCCGGGTCGAAGTTCGGTGGCATCGGCCTCACCCAGTCCTTCGCCCTCGAACTGGTGACGTCAGGCATCAAGGTGAACGCGATCTGCCCGGGGAACTACCTCGACGGGCCGCTGTGGATGGACCCGGAGCGGGGCCTGTTCGTCCAGTACCTTCATGCAGGAAAGGTGCCGGGGGCCACGACGGTGGACGAGGTCCGCGCGCACTACGAGAAGCAGGTCCCCATGGGCCGCGGCTGCTTCCCGGCCGACCTGGCCAAGGCCATCTACTACATCGTCGAACAGGACTACGAGACCGGGCAGGCAGTGCCGGTGACCGGCGGCCAGAACATGCTGAACTGAGCCGCCCCCATCCACGTCTTCCAATCCGCCACTGACAAGGAGATTTTCGTGACCGAGCCGATTCCCGCCACCCAGCATGCGATCCAGTACGTCGGGGTGGACGAGTTCGTGCACAACCCGGCGAAGGCTGTCGACCCGATCGGGCCGACCCAGTTGCTGCTCCAGGTCGAGGCGTGCGGCATCTGCTTCTCCGACACCAAGCTGCTGCACGCTTTCGAGAACCACCCGCGGAAGTCCCCCGTGGTCTCGGGGCTCTCGGCCGACGAACTCGCCGAGGTCCCGAGCTACCACCCGAACCTCGAGCCGACGGTCCCCGGGCACGAGCCGGTGGTCCGTGTCGTGGCGGTCGGTGACGAGGTCAAGCACTTCGCGGTGGGGGAGCGGCTGTTGGTGCAGGCTGACTGGCGGCACCTGCCCACAGCCGCTTCCAACGGCGCCTTCGGGTACAACTTCGAGGGCGCGCTGCAGGAGTACGTCGTGGTGGACGAGCGGATAGTCGTCCACGACGGCGAGGAGTTCATGCTGCGCGTCTCCGACGTCCCGACGGCCGCCCAGGTGGCGCTCGTCGAACCGTGGTCGACGGTGGAGGGTTCCTACTCGCGCACCGAGCGCAGCACGCTGAAGCCGGGTGGCAGGCTGCTCGTCGTCGCCGACCCAGGGGTCGTCCCGACGGGCCTGGACGAGCTGCTCGCCGCGGCCCGGCCCGCGATCATCACCGTCGTCGGAGCCGAGCCGCACCTGGTCGACGAGTCAGCCGAGGCCGCCGGCCTCGACGCCGTCGAGCCGGGTCTGGACGACATCGTCTACTACGGCGCCGACGCGGCCACGATCGAGAGGCTCAGCGCCCTGCTGGGCACCCGCAGCGTGCTGTGCGTGGTGCTGGGCGGTGCGTCGATCGACAGGCGGGTGCAGCTCGACGTCGGCCGCGTCCACTACGACTTCGTGCGGTACCTAGGAACTGTCGGGACGGAGCCCGCGCGCGCCTACGCGGCGGTCCCCGAGCACGGCGAGATCAGGGCCGGCGACAAGGTGGCGATCATCGGCGCGGCCGGCCCCATGGGCCTGATGCACACGGTGAGGACAGTCTCCCTCGGCCTGCCGGGGGTGGTGGTGGACGCCGCCGACGTCAACGACGAGCGCCTCGCCCACCTCGCGGACGTGGTGAACCCGACCGCCACCGAGCGTGGAGTGCCGCTGCGGGTCATCAACTCGGTGTCCTCGCCGCTGGAGCCCGGCTACACCTACCTGACCTGTCTGGTGCCGGTGCCGGCGCTGCTGTCGCAGGCGGTCGACCTGGCGGGCGAGGGCGCGATAGTGAACGCTTTCGCCGGGTTCCCGGCAGGGACGCTGGCAGAGCTCGACCTGCAGGGCATCATCGAACGGGGGGTGTTCCTCCTCGGGACGTCGGGTTCGGAGATGAGCGACATGCGGAGCCTGCTCGACAAGCTGGAGACCGGTGCGCTCGACACGTCGATCTCGCTCGACGCCGTCACAGGCATGGCCGGCTTCGCCGACGCGATCCAGTCGGTCATCGACAGGACGTCGGGCGGCAAGATCATGGTCTACCCGGGTCTCCACGACCTCGGCCTGACCAGGCTGGAGCAGCTGGGCGAGAAGCTGCCCGAGGTCGCCGTGGCGATGACCGACGGACGGTGGACGCCAGCCGCGGAGGCCGCCCTGCGCGCCGCCAACTGAGTTCCCGCAGAGCCACCCCGGCCGGGCTCCCGGTGGGGGTGGCTTTGTGCTGTTCAGTACTGCGTTTGCCTTCAAATCGCTTGCGATCCCTTTCGCTTTTGCCTAGAATCGAAAGCGTCTGAAAGGTCCCATGATGGCAGCCGAACGCACCGAGCGCGAGAACTACATCCTTGAGCTGCTTGCCAAGGACGGTTCGCTGTCGGTCGCCGCGTTGTCGAAGGACCTCGGCGTCTCCGAGGTGACGATCAGGGCGAGCCTGAAGGCTCTCGAAGAGCGCGGGCTGCTCGAGCGCACCTGGGGCGGGGCGAGGGCGGGCTCCTATCTCGACGTCCTCGAACGCACCCGCGTCCAGGAGCCGGAGAAGGACAGGATCGCCCAGGCCGCGGCCGCCCTCATCCGCGACGACGACAGGGTGATGATCGAGGCCGGCACCACCACCGCGCAGATAGTGAGGCACCTCGCGGGGCGCACCGGCGTGCAGATAGTGACCAACTCGACGCTCGTCCTCTCCTACGCCCGGTTGAACCCCGGCATCGACGTGATCCTCACGGGCGGCCAGTTCCACCGCGACAGCGAGTCGATGGTGGGTTCGGTGGCGCTCGCGGCGATCCGCCGTTTCAACGCGCGGCTGGCCTTCGTCGGCACCGACGGCTTCACCTCGGACCGCGGCATGACCACCCAGTTCGCCGAGGGCGCCGAGATCATCGAGGCCATGCGCGAGCGCTCCGAGGAGACCTGGCTGCTCGCCGACTCGTCGAAATACGGCCGGGCGGGCTTCGTCAGCGTCCTCGGCATCTCTGATCTTTCCGGGGTGATCACCGATGACGCCATCGGTGACGGCTCCCTGGAAGTACTGCGACAGATCGCGCCGGTCGTGCGCGTCGTCTGAAAGGAATGGAATGGCCCAGATTGTCGTGATGCCCGCCTTGGGCAACACGGTCGAGTCGTGCCTGATCACCAGTTGGCTGGTCAAGGTCGGCGACACTGTCGACGCGAACACCCTGCTGTGCGAGATCGAGACCGACAAGTCGGCGATGGAGGTCCCGGCGGGTGCCGCCGGTACCGTGCTGGCCCTGCTCGCCGAAGAGGGCGACGAGGTGCCGGTGAAGCAGCCCATCGTCGTGCTCGGCGAGCCGGGTGAGGCGTTGCCGGACGACCTCGGCACAGCACCGGCGACCGCCGAACCGTCCGAGCAGGGCCCCGAGCCCGTCGAGCCCGCCGCGACCACGGGCACGGAGCAGGGGCAGGCGACTGTCCCGGCTCCCGTCGCCACGGGCTCGACGGGCGCGGCGGCGGTCTCTCCTCGCGCCCGCGGTCTCGCCGCGTCCCAGGGCATCGCCGCCGGCAGGCTCGAGGGCAGTGGGCCGCACGGCCGGGTGATAGCACGCGATGTCGAGGCGGCCGCCGCGGCGGGCCCCGGCCTCACGACCGGCGCTCGTGCCGAAGCCGAGGGC
>JAEWIK010000051.1 GCA_023387135.1 Actinomycetes bacterium
GCATCCTCGACGTGCTCGACAACTACGCCTTCGTGAGGACGAGCGGCTACCTGCCGGGTTCCAACGACGCCTACGTGTCGTTGTCGATGGTGCGCCGCTACGGCCTCCGCAAGGGCGACATCGTCACCGGCGCCATCCGCCAGCCCAAGGAGGGCGAGCGGCGCGAGAAGTTCAACCCGCTCGTGCGCATCGACACGGTCAACGCCGACGCCCCGGAAAAGGCGAAGGACCGTCCCGAGTTCAACAAGCTGACCCCGCTGTACCCGCAGGAACGGTTCAAGCTCGAGACCACGCCGCTCAACATGACGGGCAGGATCATCGATCTCGTCGCTCCGGTCGGCAAGGGCCAGCGTGGCCTCATCGTCTCGCCCCCGAAGGCAGGCAAGACGCTCGTCATGCAGGCCATCGCGAATGCCATCACGATGAACAACCCCGAGGTGCACCTGATGGTCGTCCTGGTGGACGAGCGTCCCGAGGAGGTCACAGACTTCCAGCGCACCACCTCCGGTGAGGTCATCGCCTCCACCTTCGACCGTCCCGCGGACGACCACACGACGATCGCCGAACTCGCCATCGAGCGGGCCAAGCGTCTCGTCGAGCTCGGCCGCGACGTCGTCGTGCTGCTCGACGGCATCACCCGCCTCGGACGCGCCTACAACCTGGCGGCCCCGGCGTCCGGGCGCATCCTGTCCGGCGGTGTCGATTCCGCGGCCCTCTACCCGCCGAAGAAGTTCTTCGGCGCGGCCCGCAACATCGAGGACGGCGGCTCGCTCACCATCCTGGCGACGGCGCTGATCGAGACCGGCTCGAAGATGGACGAGGTGATCTTCGAGGAGTTCAAGGGCACCGGCAACATGGAACTGCGGCTCCGGCGTGAACTCGCCGACAAGCGCATCTTCCCGGCCATCGACCCGATCGCGTCCGGCACGCGGCGCGAGGAGATGCTCATGCCCCGCGACGAGCTCGCCATCATCTGGAAGCTGCGCAGGGTGCTCTCGGGACAGGATCCGCAGCAGGGCCTGGAGATGTTGCTCAACCGCATGCGCAAGACCCAGAGCAACCGCGAGTTCCTGCAGGTGATCTCCAGGACGACGCCGAATCCGGAATAGGACTGTCCCGGTTTTGTTCTACGGCGCGAGTGCGGAAGAATAGCCAGTCGGTGCCGGTTCACGCAGGGCCCATCCAGCCCACCACACTCGAGGCGACCCGGCACGATCGAGGAGAGAATCATGAAGCAGGGGATCCATCCCGACTACAAGGAGACCCAGGTCACCTGTACCTGTGGCAACACCTTCACCACTCGTAGCACCGCGAAGAACGGTGTGATCCACGCCGAGGTCTGCGCTGCGTGCCACCCGTTCTACACGGGCAAGCAGAAGATCCTCGACACCGGCGGCCGCGTGGCCCGCTTCGAGGCGCGGTACGGCTCGGCCGGCAAGGCGCGGCAAACAGGTGGCAAGCCACAGTCTTAGCCTTCTCGCAACGCCGGGGTCCCCAGCACTGCTGGGCCCCGGCGTTTGTGTTGCCGTCGGCTACGGTGACGACGTGAGAGCGAAGGAGGAGTGATGTTCGAGGCAGCCGAGCCGCTGGTGGAGGAGTTCGCCGAACTCGAGAGCCAGCTCGCTGACCCCGCGACGCATTCCGATCTCGCCCGGGCGCGCCGGATCGGACGGCGCTACGCCGAGCTCACCCCCATCGTCAAGGCGCTGGCGAGCCACCGGCAGCTCACCGACGACCTCGCTGCCGCGCAGGAACTGTCCGAGGCGGATCCGGCCTTCGCCGAGGAGGCGACGTCCATCGCCGCCGAACTCGCCGAGGTGACCGAGCGCCTCACGAGGTTGCTCGCCCCGCGCGACCCCAACGACTCGGCCGACGCGCTCATCGAGATCAAGTCGGGCGAGGGCGGCGAGGAGTCGGCGCTGTTCGCCGCCGACCTGTTCAGGATGTACAGCAAGTACGCGGAGAGCAGGGGCTGGAAGACAGAAGTCCTCGAAGCGCAGGAGACCGACCTCGGCGGCTTCAAGACTGTCACCCTCGCGCTCAAGGCCTCCTCGCAGGCGGACCCCGACAACATGCCCTACGGCGTCATGAAGTTCGAGGGCGGCGTGCACCGCGTCCAGCGGGTCCCCGTCACCGAATCGCAGGGACGCATCCACACCTCGGCCGCCGGCGTCCTCGTCATGCCCGACCTCGAACCGACCGAGGTCGAGGACATCAACCCCGACGACCTGCGGATCGACGTCTACCGCTCGACGGGCAAGGGCGGCCAGGGGGTCAACACGACCGACTCGGCGGTGCGCATCACCCACCTGCCGAGCGGCATCGTCGTCACCTGCCAGGACGAGCGCAGCCAGCTCCAGAACAAGGAGCAGGCGATGCGCATCCTGCGCGCCCGGCTGGTCGCGCAGGCCGAGGAGGAAGCCGCCCAGGAGGCGTCTGCCGCCAGGCATTCGCAGGTCCGCACCGTCGACCGCTCCGAGCGGATCCGCACCTACAACTTCCCGGAGAACCGGATCGCCGACCACCGCATCGGCTACAAGGCGTACAACCTCGACCAGGTGCTCGCGGGCAACCTGCAGGGGGTCATCGACGCCCTGCAGGCGGCCGATCTGGCAGAGCGCCTGGCGACCGTCGGCTGATCGACGTGTCAGGATGGTGCGCATGAGCAGCAGGGGTCGCGCATGAGCAGGGTCTTCGACGTCCTGGCCGATCCCGCGGCGGGCATCGACGCCGCCCTGGCGGCAGTGCGGGAGGGCGACTGCATAGTCCTTCCCACCGACACCGTGTACGGCATCGGCGCCGACGCCCTGTCGGCGGACGCGGTCCAGGGGCTCCTGAACGCCAAGCAGCGCGGACGGGACATGCCCCCGCCGGTGCTCATCGCGGAACCCGCGATGGTGCGCTCGCTGGCGTCGTCGGTGTCTGACGACGCCTACGCGCTGGCCGAAGCGTTCTGGCCCGGCGCTCTCACGTTGATCCTCGCGTCCCACCCGACGCTGCGCATGGACCTCGGCGACAGGGGCGACACCATCGCCGTCCGCATCCCCGACCACGCCTTCACCCGCGAACTGCTCAGGGCCACCGGGCCGCTCGCCGTCAGCAGCGCCAACGTCAGCGGCCAGCCGTCGGCCACCAGCATCACGGCGGCCCGCAAGCAGTTGGGCACCTCGGTCGCCGTCTACCTCAACGGCGGACGGTCGGCGGGCCCGATCCCCTCGACGATCGTGGACGTGTCGGGCGCCGAACCGCGCGTCCTGCGGGAGGGACGGATCACGCGCGCCGAGCTGGCCGCGGTAGTGCCGGCGCTCGCCGAAGGCTGAGGGATGCGCGAATACCTGCTCGTTCTGCTCGTCGCCGCAGGCATCACCTACCTGCTGAGCAACCTGTGCAGGCGGCTCGCGTTCAGGTTCAACGCCGTCGCGATGGTGCGCGACCGCGACGTCCACACCAAGCCGATCCCGTACTTCGGGGGCATCTCGATGTGCCTCGGGCTGGCGAGCGCCTTCCTGGTGTCGCAGCAACTCCCGTGGCTGGGCGGCTTCGAGTCGGTGAGGCACGACGCCCAGGGCATCCTGTTGGCCGGGGCACTCATCTGCGCGGTGGGGGTGGTGGACGACTTCCTCGAGCTGAACGCCATCGCCAAGATCGCCGGGCAGCTCCTCGCCGCGGGCGTCGTGGTGATGAACGGCGTGAAGGTCTACTGGATCCCGCTGCCCGACGCCATCGTGTCGCTCGACGAGGGGGCCAGCATCGCCCTGACCGTCGTGCTGATCTTCCTCGCGGTGAACGCGATCAACCTGATCGACGGCCTCGACGGCCTCGCGGCCGGGGTCGTCGCGATCGGGTCCGGCGCGTTCTTCCTCTATGCCTACCTGCTCTCCTACGAGCACGAGCTCGTCCGCGCCACCACCGCGAGCCTCGTCACGGTGGCGACGCTGGGCATCTGCCTCGGCTTCCTGCCCTACAACATCCATCCGGCGCGCATGTTCATGGGCGACTCCGGCGCCATGCTG
>JAEWIK010000152.1 GCA_023387135.1 Actinomycetes bacterium
CACCGCGCTCGGGGACGCCGCCTGCGCCGCCCAGGCCGCCGCCGTGGACGGACCCCAGCGCCAGCTCGGTGAGCGGGCATGACCCGGCGGCCGCGCAGCCGGCGCCGGAGGCCAGCAGCTCCTCGACCTGATCGTCGTCGTCGGCGTTCCAGATGATGCGCGTCGCGCCCTCGCCGCCGGCCCCGGCGCCCTCCGACGCCCCGTCCGCCCCGGACGGCTCCCCGACGTGCATGACCGCGGTGGACAGCATGAGCTTGATGCGGTTGAGCTGGTTGACCTCCGAGGCGCCCGGGTCGTAGTCGACCGAGACGATGTTGGCCTGCGGGTGCAGGCGGCGCAGTTCGGCGAACATGCCCTTGCCCACGACGTGGTTGGGCAGGCAGGCGAACGGCTGCGCACAGATGATGTTGGGGGCCCCGATCTCGATCAGTTCGAGCATCTCGGCGGTGAGCAACCAGCCCTCGCCCGCGCGCGTGCCGAGCGAGATCACGCCGTCCACCCGTTTCGCCAGCGACTTCATGGACGGCGGCAGGTCGAAGCCCCGCTTCGCCTTCTTCAGCGCCCGTGTCACCGGCCGCTGGTACTGCTCGATCAGCCACATCGCGAGCTTCTTGACGTGGTGCGAGCGCGGGCCGATCCCCAGCGACTCCCACTGGTACTGCGAAGAGTAGAGCGGCATCAGGAAGAACGGGACGATCCCCGGCAGCACCGCCTCGCAGCCCTCCGCCTCGATGACGTCGACGGCGTGGTTGTTGGCGTCGGGGTGGAACTTGACGAGGATCTCCCCCACCAGCCCGACCCTCGGCTTGCGCGGGAGGTCGCGCAGCGGGAGGGCGTCGAACTCACGCACTATCTGCTCGACCAGCCAGGCGTAGCCGACTGTCCCGCCGAGCGTCGCGCTGTAGCCGCTGTGCCGCAGCCAGTCACGGCAGATGCCGTCCCACCTGTCGTAGAGCCGCTGGGCGCTGCCCGGCTCGGCCTCGTACGGCCGCACCCGCAGCAGGACGTTCTGCAGCAGGTCGCCCAGCACCAGCGCCATGACGGCGTGGTGCAGCAGCCCGGGAGTGAGGTTGAAGCCGGGGTTGTCCTCCAGACCCTGCACGCTGATGGCGAGCACCGGCACCTGCGGGTAGCCGGCGTCCTTCAGCGCCTTGCGCAGCAGGCCCGCGTAGTTGGTGGCGCGGCACATGCCTCCGGTCTGGGTGATGGCGACAGAGATGTTGTCGGGGTCGGCCTCGCCCTGCCTGATCTTGTTGACGAGCTGGCCGACGACCATGATCGCCGGGAAGCAGGCATCGTTGTTGACGTACTTCAGGCCGATCTCGACGTCGTCGGAGGACGCGTTCTCCAACAACCTCACGTCCAGCCCCACCTTCTGCATGACGGTGGTGATGAGGCGGAAGTGGATCGGCGCCATCTGCGGGGCGTAGACGACGTGGTGGTCACGCGCGCGCTCGTCGAACAGCACCCTCTCGCCCAGCGGCCCGAAGGTGCTGACCGTGGACGAGCCGCGGCGCTCGGCGGCGGCGGCCTTCATCGACCGCAGCCTGATGGTCGCGGCGCCGAGGTTCGAGACCTCGTCGATCTTCAGCAGCGTGTAGACATCCCCGGCGGCTTCGAGGATCTCCTGCACCTGGTCGGTCGTGACGGCGTCCACCCCGCAGCCGAACGAGTTGAGCTGGACGAGGTGCAGCTCGGGCTCACGTCCGACGACTGCCGCAGCCTCGTACAGGCGGGTGTGGTAGGCCCACTGGTCGCGCACCCTGATGGGACGGTCGAGCGCCAGGTCCCCGGGGTCGACGATGGAGTCCTCGGTGAGCACCGCCATGCCGAGCTTGTTGATGAGCTGCGGCACGCCGTGGTTGACCTCGGGATCGACGTGGTACGGCCGCCCGGCCAGCACGATGCCCTTCACGTCGTGGGCGGCCATGTACTCCAGCGCCCGGCGTCCCTCGGTCCGCACATCGGCCTTGGCGGCGGCGTCCTCGGCGTAGCCGGCCTCGACCGCTGCCTGCGCCTCTTCCAGCGTGACGTCCCAGTCGGCGAAGACCTCGACGAGCCTGGACGCGAGCTTGCCGGGATCGTTGAGGTTGAGGAACGGCGCGAGGTAGCGGACGCCGGGCTCCCGCAGCCGCACGAGGTTCCTTTCGAGCACCTGCGGGTAGAAGGCGACGACCGGGCAGTTGAAGTGGTTGTCGGCCGCTTCGATCGCCTTGGCCTCCAGCGGGACGCACGGGTAGAAGATCGTGCGGATTCCCTTGTCGAGCAGCCATTCGAGGTGGCCGTGCGCGAGCTTGGCCGGGTAGCACACGTTCTCGGACGGGATCGACTCCATGCCGCGCTCGAAGAGTTCGTGGCTGGACCGTCCCGAGATCGTCACCCTGAAACCGAGCCGGGTGAGGATCGTGAACCACAGCGGATAGTTCTCGTACATGTTGAGCACCCGGGGGATGCCGATGTCGCCGCGGGTCGCCTTGTCCTCGGTCAGCCTGCGGTAGCCGAACATCCTGCGGTACTTGTAGTCGAACAGGTTGGGCAGCTCAGACTTCGGGGGCAGCTTCTCGGTGCTGGCGCCCCTGTCGCAGCGGTTGCCCGAGACGTGCCGGGTGCCGTCGGCGAAGGTCGAGATGGTGAGTTGGCAGTGGTTCTGGCACAGCCTGCACGTGTCGAGCGCCGTCGTGACGCTGAAGCCGTCGAGCTCGTCGAGCCCCATGAGCTGCGACTTCTCCCCCACCGGCCAGTTCTTCTGGGCGGTGAGGGCCGCGCCGTAGGCGCCCATCAGCCCGGCGATGTCGGGACGGACGACGTCGGCGCCCGTCAGCAACTCGAAGGCGCGCAGCACGGCATCGTTGAGGAAGGTGCCGCCCTGCACGACGACCTTCTCGCCGAGCTGGGAGGCGTCCTTGAGCTTGATGACCTTGTAGAGGGCGTTCCTGATGACCGAGTAGCTGAGCCCCGCCGAGATGTCGCCCTGGGAGGCGCCCTCGCGTTGCGCCTGTTTCACCGACGAGTTCATGAAGACCGTGCAGCGGCTGCCGAGGTCGACCGGGGACTGGGACTCCAGCGCCGACCTCGCGAACGACGCGACGTCGGTGCCCATCGTCTGGGCGAAGGTCTGCAGGAACGAGCCGCAGCCTGACGAGCACGCCTCGTTGACGGCGATGGAGTCGATGGCGCCGCCCCGGATCCTGAGGTACTTCATGTCCTGGCCACCGATGTCGATCACCGAGGTGACACCGGGGCTCACGTGCTCGGCGGCCCTGTAGTGGGCCATCGTCTCGATCTCGCCGTCGTCGATCCGCAGCGCCGCGCGTACGAGCCCCTCGCCGTACCCAGTGACGCACGAGCGCGCGAGGTAGGCGCCGTCGGGGATGCCCCGCTGCACCTCCCTGACGATCTCGATGGCGGCGCTGACGGGGTCGTTCGAGCCCTGGTAGTGAGTGAAGACGATGCTGTCGTCAGCTGTCAGCACGACAGCCTTGATGGTGGTCGAGCCGGCGTCGATGCCCAGGAACAGCGGGCCTGTCGCGTCGGCAAGGGTGCCCTTCGCCACCGTGTGCCCGCCGTGGCGGGAGTCGAACTCCTCCCGCTCGGCGGCGTCGGCGAACAGCGGACGCATGCGGTTGCTCACCAGCGGGATGAGGAGGCGCGGGTTCAGCTTCTCCTGTAGCTCGGCAGCGGTCGCGGGCACGCCGCCCGGCGAACCTGGCCTGAAGCGCTGTCCCGCGAGCAGCGCCGCCCCGATGGCGACGTACAGCTGGGCGTTCTCGGGGGTGACGAAGTCGGTGACCTGACCTTCGAGGGCCCGCTCGTACGCCTTGCGCAGTTGCGGCAGGAAGTGCAGCGGCCCGCCGAGGAAGACCAGCACGCCGCGGATCGGGTGCCCGCAGGCGAGACCGGCGATGGTCTGGGTGGCGACTGCCTGGAACACCGACGCCGCGAGGTCGGTGTGGGCGGCGCCCTGGTTGAGCAGCGGCTGCAGGTCCGACTTGGCGAACACCCCACACCTGCTCGCGATCGGATAGAGGTGCTCGTACTGGGCCGCCAGCGCGTCGAGGCCCTGCGCGTCGGTGTGCAGCAGGGTGGCCATCTGGTCGATGAAGGCGCCGGTGCCGCCCGCGCAGGTGCCGTTCATCCGCTGTTCGGGGACGGGGTGCAGGTAGGTGATCTTCGCGTCCTCGCCACCGAGTTCGATGACGACGTCGGCCTGGGGGACGTGGTGTTCGATCGCCGCCGTGCTGGCGATCACTTCCTGGATGAACTCGGCGCCGAGCAGGTCGGCGATGCTCATGCCTGCCGAACCCGTGACAGCGACCCTGAACCGCTGGTCACCGAGGACGGCGGCGACGTCGCCGAGCAACGCCCGCAGTTCCCCGCGGACATCGGCGTTGTGCCTGCGGTAGTCGCTGTGGACGATGGCCCCGCCCTGGAGGACGACGGCTTTCACCGTGGTGGAGCCGATGTCGAGCCCCAGGCAGGCGAGTTCCTCCATGCGATCCCCTTTGGGCAGAACGACCGTTCTGGCGGACTTCACCCTACCCCAGCAAACTACGCGTCGTAGTAATCGCGCGGAGCAACGTCGTAATACTCTGGCGGGCATGACGGTTCCGGGGAGGCAGGCCGCCCATGCGCGCGACTCCATCCTCGACGCTGCGGCCGAACTCGTCCGCGTGCAGGGCGTCGCCGGCATGGCGATCTCCGACCTGATCGCCCGCTCCCACACGTCGGCCGGCGCGATCTATCACCATTTCGGCAGCAAGCAGGGAGTCGTCCTGGAGGTCGCCCGCCGCGCGGTCGCCGGGCCGATGACGTCGGTGATGAGCACGCCGAGTTCGGCGGGGTTGTCGCCGGCCGACCTGCTGGCGGCCGCCATCGACAGGGTCGTCCACGACGAGAGGACAGCCGAACTGCTCGTCCAGATCTGGGCGGGCGCCGCGGCCGACCGCGAACTCTACGACCTGCTGCGCGTCGAGGGGGACGGGGTCCGCGCCGCCGTGGTGGCGGTCGTCGGTGACTGGTGTGTCAGGAACGACGTGGACGCCGACCCTGAAGGCCTCGCCAGCGTGCTGATCGGGCTGGTGATGGGCTACGCGGTGCAGCGCTCGCTGCTGCCCGGGCTCGACAAGGCGGTGTACGTCGCCGCAGGCCAACGCCTGCTGTCCTCGGTCGGCCGGCGGGACTCCTAGTCCTCAGGCCATTCCAGGGGTTCGTCGGGACGGCGCCGCGCCTTCAGGAAGTCCCTGTTGAGCACCTCGGGAGGTGCCTGCTCGGCCGGTTCCGGCGCCTGGCGCTGCTGCCGCGGGCCGGGGGCGCCAGGCGCCTTGGGCGCGGGTGCCGGCGGCGCGGGAGGGGTGTCGGCGGAGTCGTCCCACTGGCTGAGGTCGGCCTGCCGCGAACGGCTCGCCAGCGAGTCCCGGTTCAGGATCTCCGTCGGACGGCCGGCGGCGCCGGGGATGCCCGCCCAGTCGTCCTCGATGGGCGCCTGGTCCTTGCGGCGCTTCCGCATCCAGAAGTAGCCGGCGGCAAGGACCACCAGCACGACCAAGATCACGTACTCCATGGCTGCCTCCTCGTCGCAGAGAATGCCATCGTAATGCGCCCGACGCCCGGCCTCTCGCGCTACTTGGGGCAGAACTCGATGTAGGGCTCGGTGCACAGGTCGTCCCAGGTCACCAGGCCGTCGGCGAGCACCGTGGACTCGATGGTCGACTTCTTCACCAGCACGGGCGGCACCAGCAGGGCTGGGACGTTGCGGCCGGCGTTCGCCACGGTGGTCTTGACCTCGGTGGGTTTCTGACCGCGCAGCACCTGCACCGCGAGGTCGGCACCCTTGGTGGCGATGTCGTGGTAGGAGAAGTACACGGTCAACGCCTGTTCCTCGGCGAGGATGCGTTGCAGGGCTGCCACGCCGCCGCCGAGCCCTGTGACCGGAATGAAGGAGAAGTGGCGCAGCCGCAGGCTGGAGATGACCGCCGCCGCCATGGAGTCGCTCGGGGTGAGGACGCCGTCCACCTTGTTGCCCGAGGCCGCCAGCATCTGGTCGAAGACGGTCTGGGCTGTGTCGGGATCGCCGCCGGTCACCGGCTGCTGGTCGAGCTTCACATAGCGCTTGGAGGCGAACAGCGGCTGCAGGACCGAGTTGTAGCCCTTCGCGAGCCCGGCGGAGAACGCGTCGGAGGGGTCGCCGTCGAGGATGGCGACGCGGGGCTTCTTGATCTTCTTCAGGTCGGCGACCAGTCCCTGGCCCAGCAGCCTCCCTGCCGCAACCACGTCATTGCCGACGTAGTAGTCGGCCTTGCCGCCCACCGTGACGTTGTCGTAGTCGATGACCTTGACGCCCTTGGCCCGCGCCTCGTCGATGATCGTGACGCCGGTCGGGTTGTCGAGGCTGACCAGCACGATCACCTTGGCGCCCTGCCTGATGGCGGTCTCCGCCTGGCTGCGCTGGATGGCGGGGTCGCCGGCGGCGTTGTGGATCACATAGTCGGACGGGGTGAGCCCGGCGGCCTCGAAGGCCTGCTGCATGAAGATCCTGTCGGCGGTGTCCCACCTGCCCGACGAACGGCTGTCGGGGAACAGGACGGCTATCTCGGGACCGGCGACCGACGGCGGCGCGCTGGACGCCTGCGGCCCCGGGCTGCACGCCGCGAGCGTGCCCAGCAGCACCGCGACCCCCGTCGCGAGCATCGCCCTGACCCGCACTGCTGCCTCCCTCGGCGTCGTCCGCCAGCCCCACTCGGCACTCGTTGCACTGAAGTATTGCCGCCAGGGTGAAAAACCGCCCGCCCGGCCCGCCGATCCGCTTCCGCGCAGCGCCTGGGCGCCCAGCCCCCGTCGTCAACCGCGCGGGTCCCGATCCTTGCCTGCACGTCCGAGTTGGCTAGACTGGCCACATACCGCCCGATCCCTCTGGGGTCGGGTTTCCCTTTTCTACCAGCCCACAGGTTTCCGGAGTCCAGCCACACGGGACGGGAGTTGCGACGCGCCGAAATCCCGCGCCGTGAGTTGGTACCACCAATGGCCACCCACTCCGGCAGTCGGTCGGGCGTTGAGCGCGCCCGCGGGGTAACCCTTTGTCGGGTTGACGAGCCCCACTGGCACACGATCGCGGGCGACCTGGATCGGCAGCTTCAAGTCGCTGTCGTTGCTGATCACCACGGCGGCTTCCACGGCACCGACGAGCACGTCGACGAGCAGGTGAGCCGCGACGTTCACATCGCTGCCCTTTTCCTCACGCCTGGCCACGGACGCCATGAAGGTCGCGCCGGGCACATCGCCTCCGGCGCTGTCCTTCACCATGACAGGCCAATTCGCGGTGGTGAGGACCGGCCGTCCTCTCGCGCCTTGAGTAGCGAGCGGATTCGTGCTGACGCGCTCGACATAGGTTCCGAACTCCAGCACATCCACGCAGCCGTGCTTGCGCAGAGCGCGCAGGTAGGTGTCCTGATCCTGTTGGCTCGAGGCGTTGCCACGTCCCTTGACGCGCGCTGTGCAGAAGACGACTCTGAGGTCGAACGGCGCCGCCCATCCCGAATGTGACCGAACCGTGGAGTCGGCGAGAGTGCGGACGTCGAGCCAGCGCCATCCTGCGGTCCCGCGGCCACAGATTCCCCGTCCGCCGTAATAGAGGTTGTAGCCGTCCACGTAGACGCCGACCTTCATCCTGCAAGCATCCCCGAATCTGCCAGCCGGCCCCTGCAAGCACCGAAGGACTGTGGAAAACCCGGCCGTTTCGACTCGGCTCACCTCATTGACGAGGGGCGTTGGGCGGCATACGGTCGAAGGGAGGGAAGTGGGATCCGTGATGACCACAGTCCGTCCACCCGCGGTTGCGGGCCGCTTCTACCCCGGCCAGACGGGGAGCCTGGCGGGAAGCGTGGAGCGGCTCCTCGGGAATGCGCGCGCGAGCCACGTCACAGATCGTCCGCCCAAAGCACTCATCGCCCCGCACGCGGGCTACGTGTACTCCGGCCCGACGGCGGCCACCTGTTACGCCAGCCTCGACGGCGCCCGCGACCTGATCAAGCGCGTCGTGCTGCTCGGGCCCGCCCACCACGTCGCCTTCAAAGGGCTCGCGCTCGCCGGCGTCGACGCCTTCCAGACCCCGCTCGGCGTCGTCCTGGTCGACCACGAGGCCGAGGCGAAGCTCGCCGGCCTGGAGGTCACCACCAGCCTCAAGGTCCACGCCCAGGAGCATTCGCTCGAGGTGCAGTTGCCGTTCCTGCAGGAGGAGCTTCCGGCGTTCGCCCTCGTGCCGCTGGCGGTCGGGGACGCCACTCCCGAGGAGGTGGCGGACGTCATCGACGCTCTCTGGGGAGGCCCCGAGACGCTCGTCGTCGTCAGCTCCGACCTGTCCCACTACCTGCCCTACGCCAGCGCCCAGCGCGTCGACCGCAGCACAGTCAGGCAGATCCTCGATCTCGCGTGGCCGCTCACCGACCACAGCGCGTGCGGCGCCCGGGCGATCAACGGGCTGCTGCTCGCGGCGTCGCGGCACTCCCTCCACCCCAGGCTCATCAGTATGTGCAATTCGGGCGACACGGCGGGCGACGCTTCCCGCGTCGTCGGCTATGCCGCCATCGCTTTCGAGGAGGTCAGCGATGTCACGACCTGAAGAAGACCCACGCGCCGGCAGCATCCTGACGGGGATCGCCCGCGCCACCATCGAAGCCGAGTTCAGGCCCGTACGGACGCCCGACGAGAACGCCGAGTGGCTGGACGAGCCCGGTGCTTCCTTCGTCACGCTCACCCGGCACGGGCAACTCCGTGGCTGTATCGGCACCATCAGCGCCCATCGCCCGCTGGCCGACGACGTCAGGCACAACGCCTACGCCGCGGCCTTCCGCGACGGGCGCTTCCTGCCGCTGTCCAGCCTGGAACTGGACGGCCTCGTGATCGAGGTGTCGGTGCTCTCCCCCACCGAGCCGCTCACGTTCCACTCCGAACAGGACGCGCTGCGGCAGCTGCGGCCCGGGACCGACGGGGTGGTGCTGCGCTGGCGCGACCACCGCGGCACGTTCCTGCCGCAGATGTGGGAGCACCTGCCGGAGCGGGAGCAGTTCCTCGACCACCTCAAGCGCAAGGCCGGGCTGCCCGAGGACTTCTGGCACGACGGCGTCAGGCTGCTGCGCTACACAGTGACGAGCTGGAAGGAGAGCGAGCGCCCGCTCGCCCGCGCATGAGCCGACAGGCACTGTGGTACCACGCCCTCGACGACGGGCGGATCCAGTGCGAGCTGTGCCCTCGCGACTGCAAGCTGCGGGACGGCCAGCGGGGAGCCTGTTTCGTCCGCCGTCGGGACGGCGACCACCTGGTCCTGACGACGTACGGGCTGGCGTCCGGGTTCTGCGTCGACCCCGTCGAGAAGAAGCCGCTCGCGCACTTCTATCCCGGCAGTTCGGTGCTGAGCTTCGGCACAGTCGGCTGCAACCTCGCGTGCAAGTTCTGCCAGAACTGGGACATCACCAAGTCGCGGGACCCGGAACGCCTGCAGGACGAGGCGAGCCCCGACCTCATCGCGCGGACGGCGGTCGAACTGGGCTGCACGTCAGTGGCTTTCACCTACAACGATCCTGTGATCTTCGCCGAGTACGCCATGGACGTGGCGGACGCCTGCCGGGAGCGTGGGGTGAAGGCGGTGGCGGTGACAGCGGGCTACCTCTACGACGCCCCGCGCCGGGAGTTCTTCGCGCACCTGGACGCCGTCAACGTCGACCTCAAGGCCTTCACCGACGAGTTCTACTCCGACATCACCCGGTCCCACCTGCAGCCCGTCCTCGACACCCTGATGTACCTGGCCCACGAGACCGACGTGTGGTTCGAGGTCACCACCCTGCTGATCCCCGGCCACAACGACTCCGACCAGGAGTTGCACCGGCTCGCCTCGTGGTTCGTCAGCGAGTTGGGGCCGCACGTCCCGCTGCACTTCTCGGCCTTCCATCCCGATCACAGGATGCGGGACGTGCCGCCGACGCCGCCTTCGACCCTGCGCCGCGCGCGCGAGATCGCCTTCTCGCACGGCTTGCAGTTCGTCTACACGGGCAACGTCCACGACCTGCCGGGCGACACGACGATCTGCCCCGGCTGCGGCAGCCAGGTGATCACCCGGGACTGGTACCGCGTCCTCGACTACCGCCTGACGGCGGACGGCTGCTGCCCGCGCTGCGGCATGGAGATCCCCGGACGGTTCGCCGCCGGGCCGGGCGGCTTCGGCCCGCGCCGCATCCCGCTGCGGCTCGCGACCGCCTGACGCCGCCCGGGACGCCGCAGCGCCTTACGCGAACGCCGCGATGTCGATCTTCTTCATGCCGAGCAGCTTCTCGTAGGAGCCCGGCTTGGCCATCAGTTCGCCGAGGTTGGACGGGACGAGCTGCCAGCTCAGTCCGAACCTGTCAGCACACCAGCCGCACTGCTCGGCTTCGGGCACCGCGCTCAACTGCTCCCAGTACCTGTCGAGCTCGGCCTGGTCGTCGCACCAGACCAGCAGCGAGACCCCGCAGGTGAAGGTGAAGTCCTGGCCGGCGGCGTCCATCGTGGCGAACCACTGGTCGAGCAGCTGGAAGTCGGCGAACATGATCTCGCCCGCGATCTCTCCGGCCTCCGGAGGATAGGTGGCGATCATGCCGCGCCGTCCGTCGAAGACCGACGTGTAGAAGTCCATCGCCTCGGCGGCCCTGCCCTGCACTGTGCTGCCGAACATGATGCTCGGGATGATGAACGGCCTGGGATCGCCCTCGGGGTTCGTCAGCATCAACTGCCAGCTCACGTTGTACCTGTCCTGGATCCACCCGTAGTGGGGGCTGAACGGGTATTCCTGCAAGGGCATCAGCGCGACGCCGCCCTCGGACAACGCCTCCCACAGCTCGTCGAGGTGCTCGCGCGCCTGCGGGTCGACAGACGGGTCGAAGTTGACGAAGAACGACACCGAGGGGTTGGGGGTGAACTCGTTGCCGGCGTTGATGCCGGTGAACCTGTAGCCACCGAGTTCGAAGTCGACGGTGAGCACCTCGCCCGCCATGTCGGCCTGGAAGTCGGGCAGGACCTCGGTCGGATAGCGCTGGGTGTCA
>JAEWIK010000157.1 GCA_023387135.1 Actinomycetes bacterium
CACCGCCCCGTACCACCGCGTCTTCAACCCCGTGCTGCAGTCGTCGACTGCCGACCCTTCGGGGGAGTACGTGCGCGCCCACGTCCCCGAACTCGCCCACCTCCCGGGCCGGGCCGCCCTCACCCCGTGGGACAGCCCCGACGGCTACTCCCACGGCTATCCGCGCCGCATCCTCGACCACGCCGAGGAGCGTGCCCGCGCCCTGGAACGCTACCGGTTGGCGGTCGGACGATGAGGTCGTTGCGCGAGGAAGATGTGGAGGATGCCGTGCTGCCAGCCTGTCACGTCGTGGTGCGTCGGGTCGGTGAACCCGGCGCGGCGGAGACGGTCGACCACGACGTCAGTCGCGTCGAAGGCGCGCACGCTGCGCCAGAGGTAGGAGTACAGCCGCGGGGCGCCGCCGACCAGCCAGCTGAGCGGGATGACCACCAGCCAGCAGACCAGCGTCCACACCAGCGTCGCCCAACGCCGGCCGGCGACCGAGTACTCCAGGATCGCCAGCCACCCTCCGGGACTGAGCTGGTCGTAGATCGAGGTCAGCACTGCATCGCGGGCGGGCTCGTCCAGGTTCCGCAGCAGGTAGGCGGCCATCACGCCGTCGGCAGGGGGCAGGTCGAGCGCGGCGAGGTCCTGGGCGGTGGCGTGATGGAACTCCACCGCGGGCGGCCACTGCTTGGACGCCGCCTGGGCGAGCATGCCGGACGAGGCGTCGATCCCGATCATCGTCGCCGACTTGGCGTGGCGCAGCAGCGCCGCCGTGGAGGCTCCGGAACCACAGCCGAGGTCGATCAGCACCCCCGCGCGGTCGGCGAGGCCGCCGACCAGCAGCCGAGCCGCCGTGTCGAGGTGCCTGTGGTAGCCCGGGTTGAGGCCCGTGAGCAGGTCGTAGCGAGGCGCCGCCTCGTCGAAAGCCTCGGCGAGGCCCTCCTTGCCGTCCAGCCCGTCCATCGGTCCCCCCGTCCGTCCCCGCGATGGTGGCAGTCGCAGGGTCGGCCCACAAGTCCCGTGCCAGCACGCGGGAGGCGGCCGTGAACGGGAAGGGGCGCAGGCGCTCGGCACGACCCGGCGAGCCTGACGAGCCGAGGGTCGAGCAGCAGGGGACGGTGTGGCGAATCCGCTCACTGGCGACGGCGCGCCAGGTGCTGCGAGCCCGTGACGCCACGGCGCAGGCCGGGTTCACCGCCGAGGCGATCCCGAAGGGCTACCTCAAGCACCACCCGATCCTGGTCTCCGACGGCCCGCTGCATGACGAGCAGCGCAGCAAGGTCGCGAGGTTCTTCGCGCCCAGCGTCGTCGAGGACCGCTACTCCCGCGACATGGAGGCGTGCGCCGACAGGCTGCTGGACGAGGCGGTGAGCACCGGCGCGTGCAGGCTCGACGACCTCGCGCTGTTGTACACGGTCGAGGTGACGGCCGCCGTCGTGGGCCTCACCGAGGCACCGCCGGAGCGGATGGCCAGGCGCCTCGTGAGCTTCTTCAACCAGCCGCCGGTCGACGTCACCCGTCCCGACTTCGGACGCACCCCCGGCATGTGGGCGCGGGCCGCCTTCAACGCGCTGGTCCCCATCGGCGGCTTCTACCTGGCAGACGTCCGTCCGGCGATCGTGGCGCACCGCAAGCGCCCCCGCAACGACGTCATCAGCCACCTGATCGACGAGGGCTACACCAACAGCGACATCCTCGTGGAGTGCGTCACCTACGGGACCGCCGGCATGGTGACGACCCGCGAGTTCATCGTGATGTGCGCCTGGCACCTGCTGGGTGAGCCGCGCCTGCTCGCCCGCTACCTCGAAGCGGGCCAGGCGGAGCGGTTCGCCATCCTCAACGAGGTCATCCGGCTGGAGCCAGTCGTGGGACACCTCTACCGGCGGGTGACCCGGGACTTCGAGGTCACCGACGGCGAGCGCAGCATGACCCTCGCGCGCGGCGACCTCGTCGACCTCGCCGTCAGGCAGGCGAACGCCGACCCCGAGGCGACCGGGACCGACGGTCTCGAGTTGTGCCCTGCCCGTCAGCTGCCGCACGGGGTGAACGCGGCCGGGCTGAGCTTCGGCGACGGCGCGCACCGCTGCCCCGGCCAGCCGCTCGCCCTGTTGGAGACCGACATCCTGCTGAGGCGGCTGCTCGCGTTGCGTCCGCGTCTGGTGAAGGAACCGACGCTGGCCTGGGACTCCCTGATCGAGGGCTACCAGTTGCGCGGCATGACGCTCAACTTCGACAGCTCGCGCCCGCGACGAAGGCCAGTTCCGGACGAGTGACGGGGCCGGAGTGACCCGGCTCAGGCGACGGGCTCGGGAGCGCCTGGCAGCCTCGTGATCTGGACGTGCCACTCCTCGGGGCCCTCGACGAGGTACTCGACCTCGATGCGTGCCCGGCTGGCGAGCTGGGCG
The DNA here is from genome assembly GCA_023387135.1 of Actinomycetes bacterium. Taxonomy (GTDB): domain Bacteria; phylum Actinomycetota; class Actinomycetes; order Propionibacteriales; family Propionibacteriaceae; genus Propionicimonas. The sequence continues at coordinate 2,391 of JAEWIK010000157.1, forward strand.
AGCAGCGGACGGGGGGCGTGCGGGGCCACGAGCACGAGCGAGTCGCCTTCGGCGATGGCGTCGAAAGCTCCGAGGACCGCCGCATGCCTGATCGCGTGCGGCAGCGACAGCACGTCGATCACGGGAGTGCCTTCGTCGTGGGCGCCACAGCGGCAACCGCCGTGGCCGTGGGTCGAGACTGCTGCCACCTGGATGGGCTCGTTCACCTGGTTCTCCTTGTCAGAACGCTGAAGGGTGGGGTGCCGCCCGACGGGCCGCATTACGAGGACTGTACTCCTTTTTATTACGGTTCCTGCGGTGTTACGGTCTTCCCATGGGTGACACCCCGTCCGACGGCTACCACGTGGCCCTCGCCTCGCCGGTACGCAGGAGGATGCTCGCCCTCCTCCAGGACGGCCCCCTCACAGCCCCCGACCTCGCCGGGACGCTCGGCCTCCACGTCACCACCGCGAGGTTCCACCTCGATCAACTCTGCGGCGCCGGCCTGGTCACGCGCGAGCACGGACGCGAGCAGCGCCGCGGGCGTCCGAGCACCAGGTACAGGGCGATCCCGGGCGACCCGGCGGCGGCACGGGAGGACCTGATCCACGTCCTCACCGAGGCGCTGGCCGAGCGCGGTGGCGACGTCCCGCACGTCGCGCTGGCGGCAGGCGAACGCTGGGCGGGCCTGCTCGACACCAGGGCGCCCGACGCGACGACCGCCCTGACAGCGGCGTTCACGAAGCTCGGTTTCGGCCCCGAGGCCACCGCCGAGGGCATCCTGCTGCACTCCTGCCCGTTCCGGGACGCCGCCCGCGAGCACCCGGAGGTCGTCTGCGAGATCCATCTCGGGCTGGCGAGGCGCCTGGCCGCCCTGCAACCCGGAGAACCCATCGAAGTGGGTCTCCAGCCGTTCGTCCAGCCCGATTTGTGCCTAGTCGCGCTCGCCCCGCAGGGCGGGGTGGCGTCGAGTACTCTGTCGGCCCCAGCTACTACTGTCAGCCAGTAATGCTGACTGCCCGACCACCCCAGGGGGCGACGTTGCCTGAACACGATGCCGACAGCCATGACCTGATCAGGGTCGAGGGGGCGCGAGAGAACAACCTCAAGGACATCTCGGTCACGATCCCCAAGCGACGCCTCACCGTCTTCACCGGCGTCTCGGGATCGGGCAAGAGTTCCCTCGTCTTCGACACCATCGCGTCGGAGTCACAGCGCATGATCAACGAGACCTACAGCGCGTTCGTGCAGGGCTTCATGCCGACCCTCAACCGTCCCGACGTCGACCTGCTCGAAGGCCTCACCGCGGCGATCATCGTCGACCAGGAACGGCTCGGGGCGAACCCGCGCTCGACGGTCGGCACCGCCACCGACGCCAACGCCTTCCTGAGGGTGCTCTTCAGCAGGATCGGCGAGCCGCGGATCGGCCCGCCGATCGCGTTCTCGTTCAACGTCCCCGCCCGCAAGGCGTCCGGCGTGATGACGACCGACAAGGGCAGGGGCGAGAAGACAGTGGTCCGCGACGCCGTCTACCACGGCGGCATGTGCCCCCGCTGCGAGGGCCGCGGCACCGTGTCGGACATCGACCTCGACCAGCTCTTCGACGAGAACAAGTCGTTGGGCGAGGGCGCCATCACCGTTCCCAACTACACCCCCGACGGCTGGTACGTCAGGGTGTTCGGCGCCGTCGTGCCGCTCGACGTCCCGATCACCAAGTTCACCCGCAGGCAGCGCGAGGACTTCCTGTACGGCGAGCCCCGCAAGGTGAAGTTCGAGAACATGAACCTCACCTACGAGGGCCTCGTCCCCAAGCTGCAGAAGTCGATGTTCAACAAGGACATCGACTCGCTGCAGCCGCACATCCGCGCCTTCGTGGAGCGGGCAGTCACCTTCGGGCGCTGCCCGGACTGCGAGGGCACGAGGCTCAACGCCGAGGCCCGTTCGTCGAAGATCAAGGGCATCAACATCGCCGACGCCTGCGCGATGCAGTTGAGCGACCTCGCCGCCTGGGTGCGCGACCTCGACGAGCCGTCTGTCGCTCCCCTGCTCGCCACGCTGCAGGAGACCCTCGACTCGTTCGTCGACATCGGCCTGGGCTACCTCTCGCTCGACAGGCCGTCCGGGACGCTGTCGGGCGGCGAGGCCCAGCGGACGAGGATGATCAGGCACCTGAACTCCCCGCTGACCGACATCACCTACGTCTTCGACGAGCCGACCATCGGCCTGCACCCGCACGACATCCAGCGGATGAACGTGCTGCTCGGCCAGCTCCGGGACAAGGGCAACACGGTGCTCGTCGTCGAGCACAAGCCCGAGGTGATCGAGATCGCCGACCACGTCATCGACCTCGGGCCGGGAGCCGGCACGACCGGTGGCCGGGTCGTCTACGAGGGCGACGTCGCCGGGCTCGCCAAGGCCGACACGATCACGGGCAGGCACCTCGGCGACCGGGCCAGCCTCAAGCCCTCGGTGCGCACGCCCTCCGGCTTCCTCGAGGTGCGCGGCGCCTCCACCAACAACCTGCAGGACGTGGACGTCGACATCCCGTTGGGGGTCCTCGCCGTCCTGACGGGAGTGGCCGGCTCGGGCAAGAGCTCGCTGGTGGACGGCTCGGTGGCGGGACGCGAGGGAGTCGTCGTCATCGACCAGTCGGCCATCAAGGGCTCCCGCCGCAGCAATCCGGCGACCTACACCGGCGTGCTCGACCCGATCCGGACGGCGTTCGCCAAAGCGAACGGGGTGAAGCCTGCGCTGTTCAGCGCGAACTCCGAGGGGGCCTGCCCCGCCTGCAACGGCGCCGGGGTGATCTACACCGAACTCGGCTTCATGGACACCGTGGCGACCACCTGCGAGGAGTGCGGCGGCAAGCGGTTCAGCTCGTCGGTGCTGCAGTACCACCTCGGCGGGCGCGACATCACCCAGGTGCTCGACATGCCTGTCGTCGATGCCGAGGAGTTCTTCGCGTCGGCCGACTCCAGGGTGCCCGCCGCGCACGCCATCCTGCAACGGCTCACCGATGTGGGCCTGGGCTACGTCACCCTGGGCCAACCGTTGACCACGCTGTCGGGAGGCGAGCGGCAGCGGCTGAAGCTGGCAGCCCAGATGGCCGACAAGGGTTCGGTGTACGTCCTCGACGAGCCGACGGTGGGCCTCCACCTGGCCGACGTGGAGCAACTCCTCGGGCTGCTCGACAGGCTCGTCGACTCGGGCAGGTCGGTGATAGTGATCGAGCACCACCAGGCGGTCATGGCCCACGCCGACTGGATCATCGACCTCGGCCCCGGCGCCGGCCACGACGGCGGCAGGATCGTGTTCTCCGGACCCCCCGCCGACCTCATCGCGGGCGGCTCGACCCTCACCGCACAGCACCTCGCCGCCTACGT
>JAEWIK010000320.1 GCA_023387135.1 Actinomycetes bacterium
ACCCTAGCGGCTCCGCGTGAACGCCGCGGAGAGACAGGCTCTCAGGCGGGGACGGCTCCCGCGTCGCCGGCCGCAGCCGCTTCCTTCTTGCTGACCCTGACGAACCAGATGACGTAGCACACGGCGACCAGGGCTTCGAGGCCAATGTAGATCGCGAGGCTCGGGTTGGTGGCGTCATTGAGGACCGATTGGGCGCCGTTGAGCACGATGTTCGACATGAAGTGGATCCACATGGGAACGAACAGATTCCTGCAACGGCTGAAGGAAATGCCGATGATCATCGCGCACGACATCAGCGACAGAATGTGCAGGGGGATGAAGTAGGCATAGCCGGCCTGAATCATGGGAACCCACGTGATCGTGTGCCAGAACGCCCAGATCACACCGACAATGAGGGAGGACTTGATGACGCTGTGACGCTTCTCCACCTGCCGCTGCAGGTGGCCGCGCCAGCCTGATTCCTCGCCCATCGCGCCGGAGAAGATGGTCGTGAGGAGTCCGGCGACGGAGAAGCTGAGCAGGCCGGAGACAGCGACGCCCGTGCTCACCGACTCCAGGCCCACCACGAAAGCGGCGATGGCGACGTAGGCAAGCGTTGCCATGAGCAGCACACCGGGCTTCAGTCGCGCCTTGAACGCGTCCTTGTAGAAGCCACGGATCGTCCAGCCCGGATACAGCCTCCTGAACAGGATGAGCAGGGCCGCCGTCGGCGCCCAAGGCCCGATGGTCGATACATAGTCCACTGCCGTACTGAAGAGTTCGGGATCGCCGGAGAAGAGGAGCAGGGTTGCGACGAGCAGCGCCCAGAACAACCCGTACGCGAGCACGACGAACAAGACATTGCCACGCGTCTTTGCCATGGTGGTACCCCCACTGGTCGGCATGGCAGCATCGTCGCGTGCCACGCATTGTCAGATGGGCGGCAGTCTTTCATCGCACGAGCGGCTTTCGCAGCCGCTTTTTCCCAACCAGTACGCGTTCGGCAAATACCCGTAATCACCAAATGTCAATTACGTATTTGCGAACGCTATTCTACGTACGCCTCAGGAGTGGACGACTATCTCGACGCGCTGGAACTCCTTGACCTCGGTGTAGCCGGTGGTGGCCATGGCCTTGCGGAGGGCGCCCACCAGGTTCATCGTGCCGTCGGGCGTGTGGGACGGGCCGAGCAGGATCTCGTCCAGCGAACCGATGCCGCCGAAACGCACGCGCTCGCCATGAGGCAAGGCGGGAACTCGATGCCTGGACTCCGTGCCCCCGATCGGCGCGCGGCCTTGGATGCCAAGCGGGGGAGCAGAGAGTCCTCATCATTGCCAGTGCTCCACTATCGATGGTTGACGTGGTGGCGGGGCGGTCACATCAGATCGACCACTGGTGCAAGTCATCGTAGAACTGAGTGAACGCTTCGCGATTACACATTCCGACAGTACCCGGCGCCCAGAATGTGCGTACGAGCCGTGCAGTATCTACGTAGGTGGGGCGCGAGGTTCCGCGTGTTTCGAGCGTATAACTGTGTTCGTCAGCGGTATTCCTGAGTTCTGAATGAATTCGCGCTCAGGCCGCGCACGCCCTGATTATCCAGCGGTACCTTGCCGTCAGTGATCCGCCTCCCCCAGGCGGACTTATTGAAGGAAGGTAGATGATGCGAGTACCTCTGATAAGGAAGCTAGCCGTGGCGCTAGCCGGGGCCATGCTAGTTGCCGGCGTAGCCACTCCCGCCTCTGCTCAATGCACGCCGCCCAAGGTTGTCACGATGACGATCATCGCGGCGGCGAGCACGTCGAACTCGTCGATCAACATCACTGGGCACGCGTTTCTGATGTTCAAGAACATCTCGTCCTCTGCGGTGAAGGTCGGAGTAGTGACTCTCGGTTCGAAAGATGTTATCAGCGTCGGCACGTGGGGGAATCGTCGCGATGGCAAGGGCATCTACTACAACCTGGAGCGCTACTACGGGGCCAGTGGTTTCCCCGGTCGAGTCTCCTACTCCGTGAACCTCACTGCGGCAGAACTCACGAAAGTGAACAACTACATCAAAGGCAATAACCACTGGAGTGAGGTCAACAACTGTGCGATGTTTGCGAAGATGACGTGGTACCAGGTGGCGCGTCCGGCTCCCAGCGCGGGCACGCCCGTCACTGTTGCTGGTCTTGTCAAGGGCATCAAGGCCATCAGTGGGTACAAGACAAACATCGCCATACCCTCCGCCACGAAGGGTATGGTCTACCGCCAGGACGGTTCCAGCGGGTATCACGTCGCGAAGATCTAGGCGACGGCTCGTGGCCGGGTTCGGGGATGGACTACACCAGTGCTCCGAGCCCGGCCACCGAACTGCCGACGTATGCGGGCATCACCTCATGACGTCGGCGGACATCCAATACACACCGAGGGCGAGAAGTGTCGATGAGACCATGAGCGCGAGCCAGCCGAAGGCCGGACGCACCTGATCCATGCGACGAAGCCAGAGAACACCCAGGATGATCGAGAGTGCCGCAAGGGCAAGCGGCGCATAAGCCGAGATCCACGAAGCATCAGGTGTTTGCCCGTGTCCCCAGCGCCCGAGGCGAGTGAATGCCTCCATGAGTTGCAGCGCTGCTGCACTCACTGACGCGGTCAGTACAAGGACGCCGAAGACTCCCCTGTGGGCGACTGGAACGGGGTGATCCGGGACTCGTGACATGAGCACTTCCTTCCGTTTCAAACCAGCTTGCGGGCGGGGACTGCCTTCGCTGTCCTAGTCGATGCCTCCTAGGGGGATTGCGTGCTGCGCGAGTCTGTCAACGGCCTTTGGCAGATCCGGGCCGAGCCAGTGCACGTCGTTGTGGCCAATTCCATCGGCGATGATGAGGGAGAGCAGATTCGGCGCGCTCTCGGCAACTGCCACCGACTGAGCTGTGGGTACAAGAGTGTCGTCACTCCCTGCCATGACTGTGATCGGCATGCGGAGCAGATGAAGGCGTGACGTGGTATCGAAGCGGTCCTTCAACAAGAGGTTAACCGGAAGGAACGGAACCTCACGAGCCGCCACGTCCGCGAGGCTTGTGTAGGGAGAGCGAAGGAGGACACCGGCTGGTGGCCGAACGACAGCGAGGCTGACAACGACGCCTGTCCCGAGTGATTCGCCAACGTACAGGGTGCGATCTGGCGGGAACCCGGCGTCGCGTAGCCAATCGGCACCCGCTTGTGCGTCGAGTGCGAGTCCCTGCTCTGTAGGTGACCCGGGATTCCCGCCGAAGCCGCGATAGTCGAGCAGCAGGGCCGTGTAGCCCAAGTCTGCGAGTTGCTCCCCGAGGCCCCCTCGCAGACTCCTGTTGCCCCCGTTGCCTGGCGCGAAGAGGATTGCGGCATGATGATTCACACCTGACGGTTCGAACAGCCAGGCGGACAGATCGAGGCCGTCAGCCGTGCGCATGGTGACGTTACGACCGCCACTAAGGCCCCAGTCCCCGGGGGAGCCGGGTGGTGACGCATCCGGATGGTAGATCAGGGCGCGTTGGCCGAAGAACACGCCTGTGATCGTAGCGCCGAGAACGACGGCTACGGCCATCACTGCTACGAGTACTCGCTTAATCACTACTCTGCCCGACATCGTTGTGCGTGACGGACAGCCGAGCGCGCCACATGGCGCCACCCTGGCGGAATCTCCTGCTCCTTGGGCCCATATGTCGTGACCTCTGCCTCCTGGTCAAGGGGGTTGGGCATGTCGCCGCTGGACGCGATCGGTTGACGTCGACTCTATCGTCGCTCACCTTGGCGGGTTCTCAGGAGTGGACGACTATCTCGACGCGCTGGAACTCCTTGACCTCGGTGTAGCCGGTGGTGGCCATGGCCTTGCGAAGGGCGCCCACCAGGTTCATCGTGCCGTCGGGGGTGTGGGACGGGCCGAGCAGGATCTCGTCCAGCGAACCGATGCCGCCGAAACGCACGCGCTCGCCACGGGGGAGGGTGGGGTGCCAGGCCTCCGGGCCCCAGTGGTAGCCCTTGCCGGGAGCCTCGTACGCGCGGGCGAGCGGGGAGCCGACCATCACGGCGTCGGCGCCGCAGGCGATCGCCTTCGCGATGTCGCCCGACCGTCCCAGCGCACCGTCGGCGATGACGTGGACGTACCTGCCGCCCGACTCGTCGAGGTAGTCGCGCCTGGCCTCGGCCACGTCGGCGAGGGCCGACGCCATCGGCACCTCGACGCCCAGCACGTTGCGCGTGCGCTTGGTGGCGCCGCCGCCGAAACCGACGAGCACACCGGCGGCTCCCGTCCGCATGAGGTGAAGAGCCGACTGGTAGGTCGCGCACCCGCCGACGATGACAGGAACGTCGAGTTCGTAGATGAACTTCTTCAGGTTCAGCGGCTCGGCCGCCTTCGAGACGTGCTCGGCCGACACCGTGGTGCCGCGGATCACGAAGAAGTCGACCCCCGACCGCTCCACGACCCCGGCGAACTCGGCACAGGTCTGCGGCGAGAGGGAACCGGCCACCGGCACGCCGGCCTCGCGGATCTGCGCCATCCTCGCCGTGATGAGCTCGGCCTTGATGGGCGCCGCGTAGATCTCCTGCATGCGGCGGGTGGCTGTCACCTGGTCGTCGATGCCGGCGAGTTCTTCGAGCAGCGGGGCGGGGTCGTCGTACCGCGTCCACAGCCCTTCGAGGTTGAGCACGCCCAACCCGCCGAGCTTGCCGAAGGCGATCGCCGTGTCGGGCGACATCACCGAGTCCATCGGCGCCGCCACGATGGGGAAGTCGAACGTCAGCGCATCGATGCGCCACGATAGGTTGACCTCCTCGACGCCGCGGGTGCGGCGGTTCGGCACTATCGCGATGTCGTCGAACCCGTAGACGGGCACGGCCCGCTTGGAGCGGCCGATCTCGATCATGTTCCCAACTTCCTCGTTACACAGGGTGTGGGGGACGTCCCCACGGGTCTCGGTGACCCGGCGGGCGTCCTGTCCCTCCCATCATGGCGGAAGCTCGGCGCTCGCGGGGCCGTGGGGACGTTCCCCACGGGCGGGCCAGGGTCAGGGCTTGGTGGTGTAGTTCGGCGCCTCGATCGTCATCTGGATGTCGTGCGGGTGGGATTCGCGCAGCCCTGCGGCGGTGATCCTCACGAAACGTCCCTTGGCGTGCAGCTCGGGGATGGTGGCGGCACCGGTGTAGAACATCGACTGCCGCAGGCCGCCGACGAGTTGGTAGGCGACGGCCGCCAGCGGGCCGCGGTAGGGCACCTGGCCCTCGATCCCCTCGGGCACCAGCTTGTCGTCGGAGTCGATGTCGCCCTGGAAGTACCTGTCCCTGGAATAGGACGCCTTGCGCCCGCGCTTGGCCATCGCGCCCAGCGAGCCCATGCCGCGGTAGGACTTGAACTGCTTGCCGTTGATGAACACCAGTTCACCCGGGCTCTCCTCGCAGCCCGCGAGCAGCGAGCCCAGCATGACGGTGTCGGCTCCCGCGACGAGCGCCTTGGCGATGTCGCCGGAGTACTGCAGCCCACCGTCGCCGATCACCGGCACGCCGGCCGGGCGGCAGGCCTGCGCGGCGTCGTAGATGGCGGTCACCTGCGGGACGCCGACGCCTGCCACCACCCTGGTCGTGCAGATCGAGCCGGGGCCGACGCCGACCTTGACCCCGTCGGCGCCCGCGTCCACGAGGGCCTTGGCGCCCGCGTAGGTCGCCACGTTCCCGCCGATGATGTCGACGTCCCGGGCGGCGGGTTCCGCCTTCAGCCTGGCGATCATCTCCAGCACGCCGCGCGAATGGCCGTGGGCGGTGTCGACGACTATCGCGTCCACGCCCGCCTCGACCAGGCCCATCGCCCGCTCCCAGGCGTCCCCGAAGAAGCCGACGGCGGCCCCCACGCGGAGCCTGCCCTGCGGGTCCTTGGACGCGAGCGGGTACTTGTCGGACTTCACGTAGTCCTTGAGCGTGATGAGTCCGGTCAGCTTGCCGGACGGGTCCACCAGCGGGAGCTTCTCGATCTTGTGCTGGGCGAGCAGGCGCAGCGCCTCGTCGGCGCCGATGCCGGGCCAGCCAGTGACCAGCGGCATCCGCGTCATGACATCGCGCACCAGGCGTCGGGGATCCTCCTCGAACCGCATGTCGCGGTTCGTCACGATGCCCAGCAGGATGCCCGCCTCGTCCACCACCGGGATCCCGGAGATGTGGAAGTGGCCGCACAGCTCGTCGGCCTCGCCGATGGTCGCCTCGGGCCCGATGGTGATCGGCTGGTCGACCATGCCGGCCTCGGACCGCTTCACGCGATCGACCTCGCGGGCCTGCCTGTCCGCCGACATGTTGCGGTGGAGGATGCCGAGGCCGCCCTCGCGTGCGATAGCGATGGCCATGCGGGACTCGGTGACGGTGTCCATCGCGGCGCTCAGCAGCGGCAGCTTGAGTTCGATGCGCCGGCTGACCCTCGTCGCCGTGTCGACCCCGGACGGGATGACGTCGCTCTCGTTCGGCAGCAGCAGGACGTCGTCATAGGTGAGACCGAGCGCCGCGAACGGGGCCGGCACTCCCGAAGCCGTGAGCTCCGGGGCCTGGGATTCGACGGCGCCCGATACGCCGGAGGGGGTCAACTCAGCGGAATCATGCACGGGCGCATCCATTCGGTAGACGGCGGCGAGGCCCCATTCTAACCGCCGGGGACCGGCCCGTTCGCCGCCGCCATCGCCCGGTCAAGGGCTACTTCGAGCGCTGGAGGGCGGCGAAGGCCTTCGTGATGTGGGGGTGCTTGAACGTGAAGCCTGCTTCGGTGAGACGGGCGGGGATCACCCGGCTGCTCGACAGCAGGGCGTCCTCCACGAACTCGGCGCCAAACAGCGCGCGGACCGCCACGAGCGGCGTCGGCAGCAGCGTCGGACGACCGAGGAACCTCCCGAAGGCCCTGGTGAAGGCGGCATTCGTGACGGGATTCGGGGCGGTCAGGTTGAACGGCCCCGTCAGGTCGGAGCCGAGCAGGAAGACCATCGCCCGGACGTGGTCGGTCAGGCTGATCCAGGAGATGAACTGTCGGCCGTTGCCCATCCTGCCGCCGAGGCCGGCGGCGAACAGCGGACGCTGCATCGCCAGGTAGCCGCCCGAGTTCGACAGCACGTGGCCCGTCCGCAGGGTGGCGGTCGACACCGCCGAGTGCCGTGCCGCAGCCTCCCAGTCGTGGCAGAGCCCTGCCAGGAAGCCGCGTCCGCCGGGGGTGTCCTCGTCGACGATCTCGATGCCGGTGTCGCCGTAGTAGCCGACCGCCGACGCGTTCAGCAGGCGTTGGCAGCGTCCGTCCGGCTCCAGGCTCGTGACGATCGTCAGCGTGCTCGACACCCGCGAGCGGCGCAGTTCTGCCTTGCGTTCCCGCGTCCAGCGACCGCCTGCTATCGAGGCGCCGGCCAGGTTCACCACGGCGTCGACGTCGGTGAGGCCGGGCTGCTCGATCCTGCCGGAGTCCGGGTCCCAGCGGCGCTGGTCCGACGCCGTCTGCTCGCCACGGACGAGCCTGACCACCTCGTGGCCGTCGAGCACCAACCGGCGGGCGAGCGCCGTACCGAGCATCCCCGTGCTCCCGGCTATGGCGACCCGCATGTCCCTGATCCTGCCACGGCGGGCCAAGCCTCAGGGCTCTCCGTTCACCGGTGGATGACCGCCGTCTGCACGGCGTTCCAGTTGAGGAAGAAGAGCGACAGGCCGAACACCCAGCGCCGCTGTCGCCGGGTGAGCGGGACGAGGGCGAACAACGCCAGCGGCCAGACGAGGTACCAGGGATGCAGCGCCTGCCCGCCCAGCACGACGACGAGGGCGCCCCAGGCGACCGCCGCCAACGGACGGTCGGCGAACCTGACCAG
>JAEWIK010000324.1 GCA_023387135.1 Actinomycetes bacterium
AGCTGGAAGAGGTCCCTGTCCCCGGTGACGACGTCCACCGGACCGTCCCAGCGCGCCGTGAGCGTCCCTATCACGTCGTCGGCCTCGTAGCCGTCGGCGCCTATCACCGCCAGCCCGGTGGCTCCCAGCACCTCACGGATGAGCGGCACCTGAGCCTGCAGCAGTTCGGGAACCACCTCCACGTCGTCGTGGGCCACCCGATGCGCCTTGTAGGACGGCAGCAGCTCGACCCGCCACGCCGGCCGCCACGAGTTGTCCCAGCAGCACGCGAGGTGGGTGGGGGAGTAGTCGCCGACGAACTTGGCGATGAAGTCCAGCAGCCCGCGGACGGCGTTGACCGGCCTGCCGTCCGGCGATTTGAGCGTGTCGGGGAGGCCGTAGAAGGCCCTGAAGTAGAGCGACGCTGTGTCGAGCAGCATGAGCCGGGGTGGGCGTGCTTCCATGCCGACCATCGTGCCAGCCGGTGCCTCACAGGGCGAGGACGACGGTGCCCGCCCGCCCGACCGGCGTGTTCTGGGCGGCGCGCGGCGAGTCGGGCTCCGGTGGCTGGCTATGCTCGCCCTCGTGATTGAGCGGGTGGCCGGGCTGCACCTCGGGCTGCGGGTGGCCCTTGCGCTCTGCTTCGGCATCGTCGCCGCGCTCGGCTTCGAGCCCTACGCCTGGTGGCCGCTGTTGTTCCCCGGGGTCGCAGGGCTCTCCCTGCTGGCCCTCGGCACCCGGCGGCTGTGGCAGGCGCTGCTCATCGGCCTCGGCTACGGGCTGGGGTACATGGGGCTCGGCCTGGACTGGATGGCGGCGATCTTTCTCGAGGCGCTGGTGGGCATCGTGCTGGCCACGGCGTTGTTCTACGTCCTGCTGGCGGGGCTGATCCACCTGCTGCGCAAGCTGCCGTGGTGGCAGGTCCCCGTCGCCTGCTGCTGGGTGCTCGTCGAGGCCATCGTGTCGCGCTGGCCGTTCGACGGCTTCGGCTGGATGCGCCTCGGCTACACCATGGTGGACACGCCGCTGAACGGGCTCTACCCGGTCGTCGGCGTCGTGGGGGTGACCTTCGCCGTCGCCCTGCTGGCCCAGTTCCTGCTGTGGCTCGCCGATCGCAGGGGCTGGCTGCCGCTGACCGCGACAGCGCTCGTCGTCGTGCTGCTCGGCGCCGTGGCCTGGGCGGGCGGCAGGGTGCCGACGGCGCCCGTCGCCGGCGACGCTGTCAGGATCGGCTGGGTCCAGGGCGGCGCCCCCGGAGGCGGCGTCTACGGCATCGGTCCCGCCAGGACGACCACCAAGAGCCACCTCGCCGGCACCGTCGCGCTCATGGACGAGGTGCAGGCAGGACGGCAGCCGCGTCCCGACTTCATCGTGTGGCCGGAGAACGGCACCGACATGGACCCGTACAAGGACGCCGAGACCGGCTCGTACGTCAAGAAGGCCCTGCAGGTGGCGGGCGTCCCGATCTTCGCCGGCACCATCCTCGACGGCCCCGGCAAGGGCGAACGGCAGACCGCCTCGCTGTGGCTCGACCCCGAGCGCGGCGAACTCACCCGCTACACCAAGCGGGGGATAGTGCCGTTCGGCGAATGGGTGCCCTACCGCGACCTGCTGCTGCCGCTCGTCCCCGAACTCGCCTACGTCGGGCCGCAGTCGATCCCCGGCACCGAACCGGGGGTCGTGAAGGTGAAGGTGGGCGGGGAGCCGCTCGCCCTCGGCGTGATGATCTGCTACGACGTCTCGTTCGACTCCTACAGCTACGACACGATCCGCTACGGCGGCCAGGTGCTGGTCGTGCAGAGCAGCAACGCGATGTACCAGGGGACCGGCCAGATCGACCAGCAGTTCGCGATGACCCGCGCCCGCGCGGCCGAGCTGCGGCGGGAGATCCTCGTCGTCACCACCAGCGGCGTCTCGGGCCTGATCCTCCCCGACGGCTCGGTGAGTTGGTCGGTGACCACTCCCGGGGCCGCGACGGGCGTCGTGACGCTGCCGCGCCGGGCGGGGTTGACCCCCGTCGTGAGCGTCGCACCGGTGCTTGAGGCGGGGCTCGCGGCGCTCGGGCTGCTGGCAGTGCTTGGTTCGGCGCTTTGGCGCCGTGCGGCACAATGAGAGATGCCCGTTTCGTCCAACCGATGGAGTTTCCGATGACCGATCCCGCGGCATCACTCGACCGCGTCCTGGTCATCATCCCCACCTACAACGAGGCAGAGAACGTCGGGCCGATCACCGCGAGACTGCGGGCCGCCGTGCCCCAGGCGGACATCCTGATCGCCGACGACAACTCCCCGGACGGAACCGGCGCCCTCGCCGACGAGCTCGCGGCCGCCGACGACCACATCAAGGTGCTCCACCGCGCCGGGAAGCAGGGGTTGGGCGCCGCCTACCTCGCTGGTTTCGACTGGGGCCTGCAGCGCGGCTACGACGTCCTGGTCGAACACGACGCCGACGGCTCGCACCGTCCCGAGCAGCTCCCCGCGCTGCTGGAACGCCTCAAGACCGCGGACGTGGTGAAGGGCTCGCGGTGGGTCAAGGGCGGCCGCGTCGTGAACTGGCCGTTCACGCGGGAGTTGCTGTCGCGGGGCGGCAACCTGTGGGTGAAGTTCTGGCTGGGCCTGCCCGTCGCCGACGCGACCGGCGGATTAGCGGCGTGGCGAGCCACGACGCTGCGTGGAATGGAGCTCTCCGGGGTACAGGCAGCGGGGTACGGATTCCAGGTCGACCTCGCCTGGCGGGCCGTGAAGAACGGCTTCACCGTCGCCGAGGTACCCATCGAATTCGAGGACCGAAAGTACGGAGAATCGAAGATGAGCCAGAGGATCGTCATCGAGGCGATGCTGCTCACGACGAGGTGGGGCATCGCGCACAGGTTCAACCAATTGCGAGGCAGGTTCGCTCCGAAGCGGGTGCCGGCATGAGCGCCGCCGGACGTCCGGCACGCCAGCGCCGCCCGCTGCTGATGTGGTCGCTGGTCGCGGCCTTCATCCTCACGCCGATCATCGAGGTGTGGCTCCTGGTCACCGTCGGCGGCTGGATCGGCCTGTGGCCGACCATCGGCCTGCTCATCATCAGCGCCGCGCTGGGAGCGTGGCTGACGCGCCGGGAGGGCAGCCGCGCGTGGAGTGCCCTCGTCGAGGCCATGCAGGGCGGCAAGCTGCCGACCGGCAGGCTGGCCGACGCGGCGCTCGTGCTGGTGGGCGGCATCCTGCTCATGGTGCCCGGGTTCTTCAGCGACGTCGTGGGGCTGGTGTTCCTGCTGCCCGCGACCCGTCCGCTGGTGCGACGGGTGATCGGCTTCATCGTGGCGCGGCACACCGCCGTCACCAAGCCCGCCACGACCGTCATCCGCGGTGAGGTCATCGAGGTGGGCATCGAGGACGGCCGCGGCGGCAGCCGTTAGGAGACCGCGGCCCCGGCGGGTCAGGTGTTCTCGCCGCGGATCTCTTCCAGGCGCTCGGCCAGGAGATCTTCGAGTTCTTCGATGGAACGGCGCTCGCGCAGCATGTCCCAGTGGGTGCGCGGCGCCTTCGACTGCTTCACCTCGGGCTCGGCGCCGTCCGAACGCCTGGCGGTCTCACCGCACTTGGGGCACTCCCACTCGGTGGGAAGCTCTGCCTCCTCGGCGAACACGATCTCGAAGTGATGGCCCTTGGGGCAGTCGAAGCCGACCTGCAGGCGGGGTGCCAGTTCCACTCCCTGCCCGTCGGCAAAGCTCTTCGATCCCAGTCCTGACCCTCGTAGTGCTCGATCGGCCATGGTGACGCTCCTGCCTGTTCCGCTGCTCGTCGACACTTCCACCGTAGTAGCGCGGTCAACGATCACAGTGCCTAACCGCTGCGGGCGTCCTTCGATTCCCGCCGTCACACCCTGACGAACTTCGGCAACCTCACCATCAGCAGCAGGACCAGCCCGACGGCCAGGACGATCGTGAGCCCGATGATGCCCCAGTAGGTCGCGCCGAACCAGAAGATGAACGCCCCCCACAGCAGCGGCGAGATCCAGCTCGCGACCCGTCCCGTGGTGGCGTAGAGGCCGAAGATCTCGCCCTGCATGCCCTCGGGCGTGACCCGCGCGAGCAGCCCGCGGCTGGCGGCCTGGGCGGGCCCCACCGCGGCGGAGAGGATGATGCCGCCGACCCAGAAGACTGTCTTGCCGCCCTCGCGGAAGAAGAACACGAACAGGCAACTCACGACGAGGATGACCAGGGCCGACACGATCACGGCGCGCGGGCCGAACCTGTCGTCAAGCCTGCCGGCGATGATGGTCGCGACTCCCGCCACGAGGTTCAGCGCGATGCCGAAGATGATGACCTCGCTGGCGCTGAACCCGAACGCCGCGGTGGCGAGCACCCCGCCGAAGGCGAACACTCCGGCCAGCCCGTCCCGGTAGACGGCGCTGGCGAGCAGGAACCAGAACGTCGGGCGCGAGGTGTGGAACAGCTTCAGGATGTCCTTCCACAACACCCCGTAGCTGGCGACCAGCCCGACTCGCGGCCGGTCCTCGTGGGCGGGGGATTCAGGGACGTTGACCAGGAACGGCAGCGCGAACAGCACCGTCCACACCGCGCAGCCTGCGGCGATGAGCCGGTAGGCGAGGCCACCAGAGACGTCGAGGCCGAACCAGCCGACCTGGTTGAGCGCGACCACGACCACGAGTGCGACGATGCCGCCGATGTAACCCATGCCCCAGCCGAGGCCGCTGACCCTCCCGATCGTCCTGGGCGTCGACACCTCGACCAGCATGGCGTTGTAGTTGACCCCGGCTATCTCGGACACGACGGCGCCCAACGCCAGCAGGCCCGCACCCCACCAGAAGTAGACGGGATCGGCATGGACGAAGAAGAGGCCGAACTGCAGCAGGGCGAGCAGGGCCGTGCAGGCGACGACCCAGCGCTTCTTGTTGCCCTCGGCGTCGGCCCGCTGGCCGAGGATCGGTGCCAGCAGCAGGATGAGGATGCCGGCGGCGAACGTCACCCAGCCGTAATTGCTGGACAGGTCCGCGAGCCCGAGGCAGTAGGCGGAACCCTCGGTGGCGGTGGTCGTGCAGCCGACGTCGCCCGGGTCCTGCGCCGCGATGCCGGGAGCGAGGAAGTTCTTCGAGACCAGGTAGAGCGGCACCCAGACGAAGGTGAGGATCACCGAGTTGAACGGCTGGGTCGCCCAGTCCCACAGGGCCCAGGAGAACACCTGCCGCCGCGGCACTGCTGCTCCCGGCGGGGTGGCCTTCACGGGTGAGGCGCTCATGCGGCTTCCTTCCACAGTCCTCGGGCCACGAGGACATCCTTGAGTACCCCGGTCGCGTCGGTCACTATCCCGTCCACGCCGAGGTCGATGAGTTCGTTCATCGTGGGGGCGTCGTTGATCGTCCAGACATGGACGCGTCGTCCGGTGGCGTGGGCGGCGTCCACGAACCTGCGCGTGACCAGCGGCACCAACCCCCGCATCACCCGTCGGGGCACCTGCGCCGCAGCACCCGGCGCGTGCCTGCCGACGAAGCGCGGCGTGAACGCCAGCAGCGCCACCGAGCACTGGCTCATCCCCGTGACCACCGGGCGTCCCACGAGCCGGCGGAACGCGCCGAGCCGCGCGCCCGAGAACGACGTGACGCACACCCTGTCGTGGGCCGCGCACTCGTCGAGGACGCGGACCAGCGGCACGATGCCGCTGCTGGACTTGATGTCGATGTTGAACCGGGCGTGGGGGAGCGCTGTCAGCAGCTCGGCGAGGGTGGGGATGGGGTCGGTGCCCCCGATCCTCACCTCTGCGAGTTCGGCGGCGGTGTGCCGGGTGAGGAGCCCGTGCCCGTCGGTCACCCTGTCGAGGGATTCGTCGTGGAACGCCATCAGCACGCCGTCGCTGGTCGCGTGGACGTCGGTCTCCAGGAACGTGTAGCCCTGCTCGACAGCGCGTTCGAAGGCACGCCGCGAGTTCTCCCCGATCCCGGGATAGCTGCCGCCTCGATGCGCCAGCGCCTGGAACCCGGTGCCGAAGTACGCGACTGTCACGCCGGAAGTATGTCGCACTCTCACGACGGCACGTCTGCTACGCCGGCGCGTGGCGACCGACGAGAATGGGGCGGTGACCACCATCCTCTCGATCCAGTCCTCGGTCGCCTACGGCCACGTGGGCAACAGCGCCGCCACCTTCCCCCTGATGCGTCTCGGCGTGGAGGTGTGGCCCGTCCTGACCGTCCACTTCTCCAACCACACCGGCTACGGCGCCTGGCGGGGTCCGCTGCTGGCTGCCAGCGACATCGCCGACGTCATCAAGGGGATCGACGAGCGGGGAGTCCTGCAGCGGGTCGACGCCGTGCTGTCCGGCTACCAGGGCGCCTCCGAGGTGGGGGCAGAGATCCTGAAGGCGGTCGAACTGGTCAAGGAGCGCAATCCCGACGCCCTCTACTGCTGTGACCCCGTCATGGGCGACGTGGGGCGCGGCATGTACGTCCGTCCCGGCATCCCCGAGTTCATGCGCGACAAGGTGGTTCCCGCCGCCCAGGTGGTGACGCCCAACCAGTTCGAGCTCGACTTCCTGACCGGACGCGAGACCCACACCCTCGAGGAACTGCTGGCAGCCGCTCACGCCC
>JAEWIK010000329.1 GCA_023387135.1 Actinomycetes bacterium
TGCAGGGCGGCGAGGAAGATCATCATCGACCAGCCCACGCCCTTCCAGATCCCGAGTGCGCTGATGGCGACCATGCCCGTCCAGCGATCCGCCAGCCACGAGGTCTGGCCGTCGGTGGCGTGCAGGACGTCCCCGAGCACGTAATTGATGAGTCCCTGGTCGGCGAACAGGAACCTAAAGACGAGCGAGACGACCACCCAGCTCGTCACGACCGGCAGGTAGTACAGCACCCTGAACAGCGGACGGGCGGGCGCCCTGCCGTGCAGCAGCAGCGCGACGGCGAGGCCGAGCACGATCTGCGGGAGGATCGTCGCCACGGCGTAGAAAGCGGTGTTGCCGAAGGCGACCCAGAACTGGTCGTCGGCCAGGGCGCGGGTGTAGTTCTCGAGCCCGAGGAACCTGCTGGTGGCGGCCCCGACGATCTTCCAGTCGTAGAAGCTCATCCGCACCGCCTGCGCGATCGGGTAGAGCACGGCGAGCGTGAATAGTGCGAACCCCGGCAGCAGGAACAGGTACGGGGTCGCGCCCCCGCGGGCGCGCCGGGCTCGCCCGGGGGCCCGGGAAGCCGCCATCGCGACCTCCCGGGCTCCCACGGCGAGCGGTTCGTTGCTCATCAGCCGGCGAGCAGGCCGTCGATGCGGGCCGCGGCCTTCGCCAGCGCCTCACGGACGCCGGTCTTGCCCTCGAACGCCGGCGTGAGTTCCTCGTTGAGGATGGAGTCCACCTCGGAGCCCTTGGTGATCGCCAGCCTGTTCTTGGCGGTGCCGAGCTGCTCGGTGAAGACCTTGAGCCCCGGATCGAGCTGCACCTGCTTGTCGCCGAGGGCCTTGATGACTGTCAGCTGGCCGGTCGGGACGAGGGCGAGCTGGAACTCCTCGGTCTGGGTGAACCTGACGAACTCCATCGCCTCAGCCTGGTGCTTGGACGACGCCGTCACCACGATGTCCTCGCCGCCGACGACGCTCACCGAACCGCCGGGGCCTGCGGGCACCTTCGAGTAGAGGGGCTTGAAGTCGGCGAACTGGTCCTTCCAGATGCCGCTCATCCACGGCCCGTCGAGGATCGTCGCGTACTTGCCTCCCGGCAGGCCTTCGCTGGTCGACACCGCGCCCTCGTTGCCGATGATGCCTGACGAGACCTGGCCCTCCTTGAAGAGGTCGACGAGCATCTGGACCGTCGCGACGTTGGCGTCGCTGTCGAGCACGCCCGACGACTTCGTGAGGTCGGCGTCGGTGATGTCGCCGCCACCCGACCAGATCCAGGGCATGAGGTTCCACGCGCCCAGGCCGCCGTCGGCGAGCAGGCTCACGTCGGTGCCCTTCAGCGCCTTGCCGAGGGCGACGAACTCGTCGAAGGTGGCGGGCGGAGCGCTGACGCCTGCCTTCTTGAGCACGTCGGGGTTGGTGATCAGGACGCGGGTGTTGGTGTCGAGCGGCAGGCCGTAGTACTTGCCGTCGTACAGGTTGGTCGCCAGGACGCCGGGATAGGTGGCGTCGGCCAACTTCTGGAAGTCGGGCATCGCGTCCGACAGCGGCACCAGCACGCCGAGGTCGGCGAACCGGGGCACCCAGCCGAGGTCGGCCCTGACGAGGTCGGGCAGTTCGTCGGCGGCGGCGCTGGTGGTCAGCTTCTGCAGCAGGTCGTCGTAGGGGACGTCGACGTAGTCGACCTTGATGCCCGGGTGGCTCGCCTCGAAGGCGGGGATCAGCGTCTTGTCCAGGACGTCCTGCTGGGCGGAGTTGCCGCCGTTGCCGTAGGAGCCCCAGAACGTGAGGGTGACAGGCTCGGAAGGAGCCGCTGCGGACGAGGGTCCGGACGAGGGCCCGGCGCTCGGCGTACCAGCCGCGGAGCATCCGGTGACAGCCAGGGCAGCAGCGATGGCTGCGACACCCCACCTGATGGTGCGCTTCATTGCGTGTCTCCAGTCAGTGATCGAAGGGCCCGCGGGTGAGCCCTCGGTGATTATTTCTATAGTAGAACTAATCAGGCGTCAAGAGGTGCGTTCTGACGAGGTTCTTGCAGTATGTTTGGTTTGGCGCGAAAGTATTGCGAGGAGGGACGACGATGTCGCAGGGTCCGGTGTGGATTCCCGAGCGTGGCACTACACAGGCTGTCGCGCTCGAGGTGCTGCGTCACGGGCCGCTCTCACGCAGCGATATCGCACGCAAGCTCGGCCTCTCGGCAGGCTCCCTCACCCGCCTCGCTGCTCCGCTCATCGACAGCGGCCTGCTGATCGAGGTGGGCGAACGCGCCCAACCGGGCGCCGGACGCCCGTCGAGGCTGCTCGACGTCCGAGCCGACTCACGCCACTTCATCGGCATGAAGCTCACGGCGGCCGAAGTGACGGGCGTCGTGACAGACCTCCGCGCCACCGTCATCGCCGAGGACGTCGTCCCGCTGGGCTCCACCGAGCCCGCTGCGGTGGTCGCGGCGGTGGGCTCGCTCGTCGGCAGGTTCGTCGACGCCGGCCACCATCCGACGGCGCTCGGGGTCGGCGTGGGAGGGCTCGTGGGGGCGGGCGGGGTCGTGCTCAGCGCGCCCTTCATGAGTTGGGAGAACGTGCCGCTCGGCGCGCTCGTCGAGGACGCGACAGGGATCCGGACGGTGGTCGACAACGACCTCGTCGCCGTCACCGAGTGCGAGAACTGGTTCGGCACCGCCAGCAGCGTCGACAGGTTCGCCGTCGTCACCCTGGGCGCCGGGGTCGGCTACGGCCTGGTGGTCAACGGTCAGACTGTCGTCGGCGAGGACTCGGGCATCGGCCTCATCGGGCACTGGCCGCTCGACCCGCTCGGGCCGCTCTGCCCCGCAGGTCACCGGGGCTGCGCGCACAGCCTGCTGACCGACAGCGCCATCGCCGGCGAGGTGTCCAGCGCGCTGGGCAGGCAGGTCGGCTTCGACGAGGCGCTGGACGCCGCCGAGGCCGGCAACCCCGCCGCGCGACGCGTGGTGACTGACTCCGGCAGGGGCCTGGGACGGCTGCTCGCTGCCGTGGCGAACCTGACAGTCCCCCAGCTCATCGTGATCGGCGGCGAGGGTGCGAGGCTGGCGGCGGTGGCCGCCGACGCCGTCCAGGAAGGCCTGCGCACCGACCGCGATCCGCGGGCCCACGACGTCCCGCTCACGATGATGTCGGGCGGCGGTGTCGACTGGTGCAGGGGTGCCGCCGTCCTCGCCATCCAGGCCTTCGCCCTCGGCGACTGAGCCGGGCGATCGCGCCACCGGCGTCCGATCCCCCCAAGCCGACTGGTTACAGCCGGGGCGAGAAGAACCGCGGCGGGATCTCGGCGGTGCGGTTCTCGTCCCACGGCTGCGTCCAGCCGAGCACGTCGAACAGGCCGTCCAGCAGGAACGCGGTGAACCCCCAGATGAAGAGGTCCCCGACGACGAACGCCGGCCCGCGATAGCCCTCCGGGAGCATCCAGCTCACCCTGTTGGCGGGGTTGACGAGGTCGGGGACACCGATGGTGTGGACGGCGGCGATCTCGAAGGGGTCGGCGGTGGCGAGCGGGCCCGGCTCCCGCCACCAGCCCACGACCGACGTCACGTCGAAGTCGCTGCGGACTATGTGAGCGGTCGGGAGCACCCCGAGCACGTCGACGGCGGACGGGACGATCCCCGCCTCCTCCTCCGCCTCACGCAGGGCTGCGACGACGGGGTCCGTCTCGCCGGGCTCCAGTGACCCGCCCGGGAACGCGACCTGGCCGGCATGGCTGCGCAGCCGCGCCGTCTTCTCCACGAACACGATCTCGTAGTCGTCCGCCGGCTTGGAGAGCAGGATCAGCACGGCCGCGGGCCTGGCGCCGGTCGGACGCCTGGTGCCCTTCATCGTCAGCCTGGCGTTCTCGAAGCTGGGCAGCGCGTCACGCAGTTCGGCCGGGACCTCGCTCACGACAGCCCCTCGTCCACCCACGCCCGGAGCTCCGCGACGGAGTCGAAGGGGCCGGGATGGCGCGCCGCTATCCGTCCGTCGGCGTCGATGAGCAGCGACATCGGGATGCCGGGGACGGCGAGCGCCGCCTCGACGGCCTTGTCCATGTCCGCGAGCTGCGGGTACTTCCAGCCGGCGAGCTGCGCGAACTCGACGGCGAGCTCGGGCTGGGGATCGTTGTAGTCGATGCCCAGCATCGCCACCTTGTCGCCGTCCTCGGCGTGGAACTGCTGGAGGATCTTTGCCTCCTGCCTGCAGGGCAGGCACCACTGCGCCCACAGGTTGATGACGAGCGGTCCACGCAGGGACGAGAGCTGCACCGTGGTGTCCCCTCCCAGGCACTCGAGCGACATCGACGGCAGGCCGCCGTCCACGGGGACGCCGTCGGGTTGCGGACAGTCGGCGATCCCCGCCGCCCGCCGGGCTGCGACCAGGTCGACGCTCGGGGACGGTGGGGCGGGCGTCGGCGTCGCCGAACAGCCCGCCACCAGCACGCACACCGCGGCGACGACGGCCACGGCCAGCCGCCGCGTCATCCGCGGGGCTCCCTGACGAGCTTGGCGGCGACCACCGGGTCGGTCGGGCCGAGGCCGTAGGACGGGCACAGCTTCGCGATCGCGCACGCGCCGCACGCCGGTCGCTGGGCGTGGCAGCGCCGCCGTCCGTGCCAGATCACGCGGTGGTTCAGCAACACCCAGTCGCGCTTCTCGAACAGCTCACCGACCTCGCGTTCGATGACGTCGGGTTTGGTGGACGTCGTCCACCCGAAGCGCTGCGACAGCCTCATCAGGTGGGTGTCTGGCGTGATGCCCGGCACCCCGAAGGCGTCTCCCAGCACGACGTTCGCCGTCTTGCGGCCCACTCCGGGAAGAGTCACGAGTTGTTCGAGCGTGCCGGGCACCTGCCCGCCGAAGTCGCGTTCGAGCGCGAGCCCCAACTGGATGAGCGACTCGGTCTTCGCCCTGAAGAAGCCCGTCGGACGGATGAGGTCTTCGAGTTCGTCGCGGTTCGCCGCGGCGAGCAACGCCGCGTCCGGGTAACGCCGGAACAGCTCGGGGGTGACGGTGTTGACCCGCCTGTCGGTCGACTGCGCCGACAGGATCGTGGCCACCAGCAACTGCAGCGGCGTGGTGAAGTCGAGTTCGCAGTGCGCGTCGGGGTACAGCTCACCGAGCCCGCGATAGATCGCGCGCGCCTGCCTCACCTGCGCGAGCGGACGGGGCGCGTCAGAAAGCTGCTGCGTTGGCTTCGACAACGAGTTCGACCTCCACGGGTGAGTTCAGCGGCAGGACGGCGACCCCCACGGCGCTGCGGGCGTGCTGCCCACGGTCGCCGAACACCGCCGTCAGGAGTTCCGAGGCGCCGTTGGCGACCTGGGGCTGGCCGGTGAAGCCCGGGTCGCTCGCCACGAAGACAGTCACTTTCACCGCCCGCCTGATGCCGTCGATGCCTCCGACGACGCTCGCCGCCGCCGCGATCGCGTTGAGCGCCGCCGTCCGCGCCAGCTCGTACGCCTGGTCGGGCGTCACCTCGGCGCCCACCTTGCCGGTCGCGGGCAGGCTCCCGTCCACGAACGGCAACTGGCCGGACGTGATGACCTGGCCGGCGGAGGCGATGGCCGGGATGTACGCGGCGACGGGTGCCGCGACCGGCGGGAGTTCGAGACCGAGGTCGGCGAGTCGCGCCGAGGCAGGCTGGTGGTTCAGTTCCTCGTCCATCACTGCTCGAGCGGACGCTTCAGGTAGGCGACGAGGTTCTGCGCATTGGGGCCGGGAACGACCTGGACGAGTTCCCACCCGTCGGCGCCCCAGGTGTCGAGGATCTGCTTGGTGGCGTGGATCAGGACGGGGAC
>JAEWIK010000364.1 GCA_023387135.1 Actinomycetes bacterium
CGGTTCGCGGGGGCGGCACCACTCCTCCGCGGTCAGGCGGCGGGCGGCGGGGTGCTGACGGGCGGCACGTCGGTGAAGGCCTCGACGAAGCCCTTGCCGAACGTGAAGGCGCGGACGATCTGCAGCACGCCGAGCACGATCAGCGCCAGCCCTGCGAACAGGAACAGCACCGCGATGCCCCACAGCGGGCTGGTGAAGACCGAGATACCGGCGAGGACGCTGACGATCCCGAAGAAGATCGCCCACGACCGGGACGGAGCGTCGCCGCTCTGCAGCAGCGTCACGACACCCTCGAACACCCACAGCAGGCCGATGTAGATGCCGAGGAAGATCCCGAGCACGACTGCCGATTCGGTCGGATTGCCGAGGACGACGATGCCGGCGATCACCATGAGCGCGCCGAGGACGATGTCGAGCACGCGCGACCAGCCTCTCGTCCCCTTGGCGACGATGCCGACCAGCAGGTAGCCGGCGCCCGCGACGATCCAGTAGACGGCGAGCAGCCAGGTGAGGGCCACCGCCGTCTTGGTGGGCCAGAACGTCATGAGGACGCCGACGATGAGGGCGACCAGGCCGGTGAGGCCGAGGCCGACCCTGACGAGGTTCACGGCCGATCGGGCGAGTTCGCTGCCGTCGAGCGTCATGGTGCGGAAACTGAACTGTTGCTGGGGCATGGGGGGTACCTCTCTCCAGTCACGCGCTTGCCGCGCTCGTTCAGGCTACGCCGGGGTTGCCGGACGGCCATAGGGTGCTGACGTGGAGAACGGCTGGAACGTCCCGCTCGTGACCCCCGCGCCGCTGGTGCTGCGGGGGCTGAAGTTCGACGCCGCGCGGCCGGCGGTGATGGGGGTCATCAACAGGACGCCCGACTCGTTCTATGCGCGGGCGCGGTTCACCGAGCTGTTGCCCGGCCTGGAAGCGCTCGACAGGCTGCTCGCCGAGGGTGCCGACATCGTGGACGTCGGCGGCGTCCGAGCGGGCCAGGTCGGCGACTGGGTGGACGCCGACGAGGAGATCGAGCGCGTGCTGCAGTTCCTGCGCGCGGCGCGCGAGCGGCATCCCGAGGCGCTGTTGAGCCTGGACACCTGGCGTTCGGAGGTCGCCGCCGCCTGTGCCGACGTCGGCATCGACGTGATCAACGACACCTGGGCGGGGGCGGACCCGGAACTCGCCGCCGTCGCGGCGCGGATCGGCGCCGCCTACGTCGTCTCGCACACCGGCGGGCTGCCGCCCCGGACGGACCCGGTCGGGGTCACCTACCCGCCGGAACCGGACGGGGTGGTCGGTGCGGTGCTGGACGGCCTTCGTCGCGGGGCCGAACTGGCGCTGGGGGCTGGGGTGCCGCGGGAGCGCGTCCTCATCGACCCGACGCTCGACTTCGGCAAGACGACGCGGCACTCGCTGCGGGTGCTGCGCTCGACGGGGCAGATAGCCGAGTTGGGATTCCCCGTGCTGCAGTCGCTGTCGCGCAAGGACTTCGTGGGCGAGACCCTCGACCTGGAGGTGGACGACAGGCTCGAAGGGACTCTCGCCGCGACCGCCGTGGCGGCCTGGCTAGGGGCGACGGTGTTCAGGGCGCACGACGTCAGGGCCACCAGGAGGGTCGTGGACATGGTGGCGTCGATCCGCGGCGACCGCCCGCCCGTCCTCACAGTCCGCGGCGAACCGCGCGGGGACGGGTGAGCGCTCTGGCATAGGCTGCCAGCGTGGATCTGAGGAACCTGCGCAGGGACTACGACCGTCCGGAACTCGATGAGGCGGCGACGGCCGATGCGCCGCTGACCCAGTTCGAGCGCTGGCTGAGCGACGCCATCGCCGCCGGCCAGGACGAGCCGAACGCCATGACGCTCGCCACCGTCGGACCCGAGGGGCGGCCTTCGACGAGGGTCGTGCTGTTGAAGGGCGCGGACGCCACGGGCCTGGTCTGGTACACCAACTACGACTCCCGCAAGGGCAGGGAGTTGGCGGCGAACCCGTACGCCGCCCTGCAGTTCCACTGGGCGGCGCTCGATCGCGTGGTGCGGGTCGAGGGACGCGTCGAGAAGACGTCGGCCGAGGAGTCCGACGCCTACTTCGCCGTCAGGCCGCTCGACTCCCGGATCGGCGCCTGGGCCTCACCCCAGAGCGAGGTCATCAGTTCGCGGGCGGTCCTGCTGGCCAACGCGGCCAAGACCTCCGCCAAGTACGGCCTCAACCCGCCCCGCCCCGCCCACTGGGGCGGCTACCGCCTCATCCCCGACCTCTGGGAGTTCTGGCAGGGCCGCAAGTCCCGCCTCCACGACCGCATCCGCTACCGCCACGTCAACGACACCTGGCTCAAGGAGCGCCTCGCGCCGTAAAGGCAGCCGTGGCCAATGCCCCGACCAGTCTGGTCTTGCGGCTCCGCTCCCCACGCCGACAACTGACCGGGGAGCGATCGTGCCCGCGTGGGCTTCAGTGCGACAGCACTCCTCTCGGGCCAACCTCGCGGGCGACCTCGGATGTCGGTTCGGCCGACGCCCTCAAC
>JAEWIK010000041.1 GCA_023387135.1 Actinomycetes bacterium
CCCCCCCCCCCCCGGGGGGGGGGGGCCCCCCCCCGGCCCACCGGGAGGGTTGCGGTCAAGGAACGTCCAGGACAGCCGCCGACGAGGAGGTCAGGTGAGCACCACGATCACGCAGGAAGCGGTCGCCGCACAGGTGGTCGCCCGCAGGAGGAGCAGGCGCTACTCACCGCTGCGTCGCGGACGCTGGGCAGGTCTCGCGTTCGTCGCGGCGCCGCTGCTGGTCTACGCGGCAGTCATGCTCGTTCCCATCGGCACCAGCTTCTGGTACTCGTTCTGGAAGTGGGACGGGCACACGCAGGCCACCTGGGTCGGGTTCCAGAACTACCTGGCGTTCGTGACAGACCCCGTCCTCACCTCGACCCTCAGCCACGTGCTGGTGCTCGTCTTCTTCTTCGCGATCCTCCCGATCGTGCTCGGCCTGATCTCGGCGGCGCTCATCACCCGCCGTTCCCTGCCGGGCATGGCGGTGTTCAGGTTCATCTACTTCCTGCCGCAGGTCCTCACCTCGGTCGTCGTGGCGCTCGTCTTCAAGCGGCTGTACGGCCCCGACGGCCCGCTCAACCAGGCGCTGCGCGCCGTCGGGCTCGACTCGTGGACCCGCTCCTGGCTGGGTGACTTCGACTGGGCGCTGCCGGCGCTCGGCCTGATCGGCACCTGGGGAGGCTTCGGCTTCTGCATGGTGCTCTTCATCTCGGGCGTCTCGTCCATCCCGACAGAGCTGTACGAGGCTGCCCGCGTCGACGGTGCCGGACCCGTGAGGGAGTTCTTCAGCGTGACGCTCCCGGGCCTGCGCGGCCAGATCGCCGTCGCGCTGACCCTCACCGTCACGGGCGCGCTGCGCACCTTCGACCTCGTCTGGATCACCACCCACGGCGGCCCGGGCACCGCCACCCTCACCCCCGCCGTCGCCCTCTACAAGGCGGCCTTCCAGAACCCGCAGGTCGGCCTCGCTGCCGCGATCGGCATCGTGATGGCGGTCCTGTGCCTGCTGATCGCCGTCGCCATCGGCAGGATCGCGGAGAGGGACTGACGACATGCACACCTCCAAGGCCGAGACGATCCTCAACTACACCGCGCTCCTGGTGCTCGCCGTCGCAGTCCTGTTCCCCGTCGGCACCTTCGTGACGGCGGCGCTGTCGCCCGACAGGTCGGGCCTGCCGGTCCCGGGCGTGCTGGCGTGGGAGAACTTCGCCACCGCGTGGGAAGGGGCGGGCCTGGCACGCGCCATGACGGTGTCGCTCACCATCTGCGTCGTGGCTGTCGGTTTCCAGTTGCTCCTGGGAATCCTCGGCGGCTACGGCTTCGGGGTGCTGGACGCGGTCGGTTCCCGGTGGCTTTACCCGGTCGTGCTGCTCGGGCTCATGGTCTCCATCGAGGCGATCATCGTCCCGCTCTACTACCAGATGCGTGACCTGGGGCTCACCAACTCCATCCCGGGGCTCATCTTCATTCACGTCGGCACCGGCGTCCCGTTCGGCATCTTCTGGATGCGGGCGGCCTTCCGTTCGCTGCCCAAGTCGCTGTTCGAAGCCGCCCGCATCGACGGCGCCGGGGCGATCAGGATGCTGCTGCAGGTGGCGCTCCCGCTGGTCAAGCCCGCGATCCTCACCTACGCCCTGCTCGGCTTCATGTGGACGTGGAACGACTACTTCCTGTCGCTGATCTTCCTCAACGGGGACAACCAGACAGCGACGGTGGCGCTCGGCTCCTTCCAGGGCAAGTTCCTCACCGAGTTCAACCTGATGGCGGCGGGCGGCATCGTCGTCGCGGCGCCGGTGCTCATCCTCTACATCATCTTCCAGCGTCGATTCATCTCCGGCATGCTCGCCGGCGCCCTCAAGGAGTGACCTTGCACAACGATCCGATCATCGTGGCCTCGCCCTCGGCGGTGGGGGAGGTGGTGGCGACCCGCATCGTCGACGCCGTGGCAGACCTCAGCCCCAGGAGGTTCCTGCTGGGCTGCCCGACCGGCCGCACCCCCGCGCCGGTGTTCGAGCCGCTCGCGAGGCTGCTCGCCGAGCGGAGGATCGACCCGCGGGTGCTGACGGTGGTGTTGATGGACGAGTACCTGACGTCCGACCTGCGGCTGGTCGACCCGGCGCTCGAGTACTCCTGCGTCGGCTACGCCGAGCGGTACATCGCCGGCCCCATCGAGCGGGCCTGTGGCGGGAAGCCCGAGATCTGGCATGCCGATCCCGCCGATCCCGCCTGGTACGACGCGAGGATCGCCGACGCGGGCGGCATCGACATCTTCCTGCTGGCCTCCGGCGCCTCGGACGGGCACATCGCCTTCAACCAGCCCGGCGCCGACAGGGCGTCGCTCACCCGGGTGATCGAACTCGGCGAGAAGACGAGACGGGACAACGTCCACACCTGGCCGTCGATCAGCAGCGTGACGGAGATCCCCACCCACGGCATCGGCGTCGGCATCTCCACGATCGCCGACCAGTCGAAGCGGGCGATCATGATGCTCACCGGCGACGACAAGCGGCTCGCCTTCGAGCGCGTCACCGCCGCCACCGGCTACGAACCCGACTGGCCGGCGACGGCCGTCAAGGAGATCCAGGACCACACCATCATCGCCGACCTCGCGGCGGCGGGACACAACAACAACTGAGGAGCAGAAGGCCACATGGCAGCTATCAAACTCGTCTACATCGGCGGCGGCTCGAGCAGGGCGCCCGGCACGGTGGCGACGTTCCTGTTGAAGGCGAAGGAGTTCGCGGGTTCCGAGGTCGTCCTCGTCGACCTCGACCCCGAGCGCCTCGAACTGGTGCGCCGCATCGGGCAGCGCATCATCGACCACGACGGCCTGGACATCACGCTCTCGGCGACGACCGACAGGCGTGCGGCGCTGACCGACTGTGACGCGGTGCTCTCCAGCTTCCGTCCCGGCGGCTTCGAGGCCCGGGCCCGCGACGAGCGCATCCCGTTGAAGTACGGCGTGATCGGGCAGGAGACCCAGGGCCCCGGCGGCTTCTTCATGGCGCTGCGGTCCATCGCCGAGCTCTCCCGGATCGTCGACGACATGCACGACGTCTGCCCGAACGCGCGGATCTTCAACTACACCAACCCCGTCAACATCGTGTCGCAGGCAGTCTCGCGGTTCACCGACATCCCGATCTACTCGATGTGCGAGGGGCCGATCTACTTCCCGGGCCTCGTGCTGGAGGCCGCGGGGCTCGACCCTGCGCGCGCGCACGTCGTGATGGCGGGGGTGAACCACAACTGCTGGTCGCACACCCACACCTACGACGGCCAGGACCTCATCCCGCTGCTGGACGCCGCCTGGGAGGCCAAGAAGGACGACCCGACGGTCTCCGACTTCGACAAGAAGCTGCTGCACCTCGCGGTGCTCGGCAGGTCGGTGCCCTCGGAGTACTTCAGGTACTACTACTACAAGGACGAGATGCTGCGGGACTACCAGCTCAACCGGCAGACCCGCGCCGAGTTCCTGCTCTCCGAGCTGCCCGACTACTGGAGGCACTACCGCGAGCAGGCCGAGGCCGACTACCCGACGCTCGACCCGGCACTGTCGAGGGGCGGCATCAACGAGCTGGAACTCGCCATCGACGTCATGGACGCCTACTACAACAACACCGGCGAGCGCCTGCCCGTCAACCAGCCGAACAACGGCGCCCTGCCGGGCTTCGACGACGACGTGGTGACCGAGTTGTGGTGCACCGTGGACGCCGACGGTGCCCACCCCGAGCCGCAGAAGCCGTTGCCGCACACCGTCCGGGGCATCGTCCAGGCGCTGGCCGAGTACCAGTACGTGGCGGCGGAGGCAGCGTGGCGCGGCACCAGGCGGGACGCGGTGTCCGCGCTCGTCGCCAACCCGCTGGTGCCGTCGGTCGAGGTCGCCGAACACCTCTACGACGAGATGGCGGCCGCCCATCACGACTACCTGCCCGAGCGCCTGCTGAAGTAGGGGTCGTGACTTTCCATCTGGCTGTCGACGGCGGCAACTCCAAGACCGTCGCCGTCGTGGTGGACGGCCGCGGCCTCGTCCTGGGCCGCGGCCGCGCGGGGTGCTGCGACATCTACGCCACCGCCGTCCCCGAACAGGGCGTCGACTCGGTGGTGAGCGCCGTCGAGCAGGCGCTCGAGCAGGCAGGGTCGCCCCCCATCGCGGGGGCGGCCTTCCGGCTGGCGTCCTGCGACTGGCCGGAGGACATCGAGTGGTGGACGGGCAGGATCCGCAGCCGGCTGGCGCCGGTGGGGGGCCTCGACACCGGCTCGCTGCAGGTGGGCAACGACGCGCTCTCGACGCTGCGGCTCGGCGACCTGACGGGAGTGGGAGTCTCGGTCGTCGTCGGCACGGGGCCCGCGCTCGGCGCGCGGTCGCCGGACGGCTGGGAGGCGTGGTCGGGGGTGTGGATCTTCGACAGCATGGGCGCCATCGGGCTGTCGGACAGCGCCCTGGCCGCGGTGTCGAAGGCGTGGCTCGGCATCGCTCCCGACACCGCGCTCACCCCGGCGCTGCTGGAGCTGTTCGGCGAGCCGGACGTCTGGCACCTCATGCACGGCTTTCGCAAGCGCTTCGACCCCAGGGATGAGGTCGAGCTGCGGAAAGCTGCCAGGGTGGTCATGCGGGTGGCTTCCGACGGCGATGCCGTCGCGGCGGCGCTCGTCCGCGACCAGGGACGGCTGTTCGCCGACTACGCGGTCGCCTTCGCCGGCCAGGCCGGGGTCGGCCCCGACGACG
>JAEWIK010000086.1 GCA_023387135.1 Actinomycetes bacterium
CTGCGGCACCTCGCCGGAGGCGATCGAACTGGCCGAGGAGCGGGGCGCGTTCGGCAAGCTGCTCGCCGAGGCGGGGCTGAAGGCTCCCGCGTACGGCATGGCCGATTCGGCCGAGCAGGCGCTCGACATCGCCCACGGCATCGGCTACCCCGTCCTGGTGCGTCCGAGCTACGTGCTGGGCGGTCGCGGCATGGAGATCGTCTACGACGACGCCTCGCTCGCTTCCTACATCTCCCGGGCCACCGACATCACCCCGGCCCATCCCGTGCTCGTCGACCGCTTCCTCGACGACGCCATCGAGATCGACGTCGACGCCCTCTACGACGGCAGCGAGCTGTACCTCGGCGGCGTGATGGAGCACATCGAGGAGGCGGGCATCCATTCGGGCGACTCGGCCTGCTCGTTGCCGCCCATCACCCTCGGCCAGGAGGTCATCGACCTGATCCGGGCCTCGACGGAGAAGATCGCCGCCGGGGTCGGGGTTCGCGGCCTCATCAACATCCAGTTCGCGCTGCTCGGCGACGTCCTCTACGTGTTGGAGGCCAACCCGCGGGCGTCCCGGACCGTCCCGTTCGTGTCGAAGGCCACGGCGACCCCGCTCGCGAAGGCAGCCGCCAGGATCTCGCTGGGGGAGTCCATCGCCACGCTGCGGGCGGAGGGCATGCTCCGTACGGGGACCGACGGCACTGCCAGCATCGAGTCAGCACCGATCGCGGTGAAGGAAGCCGTCATGCCCTTCAACAGGTTCAGGACGGTGGACGGGACCTGGGTCGACACCCTGCTCGGCCCCGAGATGAAGTCGACGGGCGAGGTCATGGGCCTCGACCAGAGCTTCGGCGTCGCGTTCGCCAAGAGCCAGGCGGCCTCCTACGGAGACGTGCCCACGACGGGGACAGTGTTCGTGTCGGTGGCGAACCGTGACAAGCGGCACGCGATCTTCCCGATCAAGAAGCTCGCCGACATGGGCTTCAGGGTGCTCGCCACCGCCGGCACCGCCCAGGTGCTGCGGCGCAACGACGTCGAGGTGACGACGATCCGCAAGCACTCCCAGGGCCGCGGCCCGAACGGCGAGCCCACGGTGGTCGACGCGATCCTCTCGGGCGAAGTGGACCTCATCTTCAACACCCCGCACGGCCAGAGCCGGGACGGCTCTCCACGCCGCGACGGCTGGGAGATCAGGTCGGCCGCCATCCTCGCCGACGTCCCATGCGTCACGACAGTGCAAGGGCTGTCCGCCTGTGTCCAGGGCATCGAGGCGCTGCGCAGGCGTGAGGTGGGCGTGCGGTCGCTGCAGGACTGGAGCGCCGAGGTGCGCGCCGAACTGGTCAGCCGCTGATGGGCTTGCCGGCGGGGCTGCTGGACGCCGGGTACACCGGCTTGCTGCGGCCCTTGCTGTTCGCCAGCCACGGCGGGGACGCCGAAGCCATCCACGAGCAACTCATCGCGATGCTCTCGAGGGTGGGCGGCAACCGGGCGCTGCGTGGTGCGCTGGGAGTCGTCGCCAGGAGCGGCGGGACTCCGGCCACCGTGGCGGGCGTGAGGTTCCCCAACCGGGTGGGGCTGGCCGCGGGGATGGACAAGGACGGGCACGCCGCCCGTGCGTGGGCGTCGCTCGGGTTCGGCTTCGCCGAGCTGGGCACCGTGACGGCCCGGCCGCAGCCGGGCAACGAACGTCCGCGGGTCTTCCGGGCGCGGGCCAGCCACGGCCTGGTCAACCGGATGGGCTTCAACAACGACGGCGCCGCCGCGCTGGCGGCCACCCTCGCCGCGGCGGGCGTGCGGCGGGGCTCTGCCGCCGGGATCCCGCTGGGCATCTCCCTCGGCAAGACGAAGGTGGTGCCCGTCGAGGAAGCGGTGGGCGACTACCTGGCGAGCCTCGACGCGGTGGCGCCGCACGCCGACTACGTGGCGATCAACGTGTCGAGCCCCAACACCCCCGGCCTGCGGACGCTGCAGGACGCCGGCGCGCTCGCGTCCCTGGCCGCCGCGCTGGTCGCGCGCGCGGCCGAGCTGGCAGGCGAGGCGGTCCCCGTCCCGATCTTCGTCAAGGTCGCCCCCGACCTCGGTGAGGGTCAGCTCGACGAGGTGATCGGGGTGTGCGAGGACGCCGGGGTGGCGGGGATCATCGCCACCAACACCACGCTGGCGCGCACCGGGCTGGCAGCGCCTGACGCCTGGCTGGCGGGTGAGGCGGGCGGACTCTCCGGCAGGCCGCTCACGGCGCGGGCGCTGCAGGTCGTCACGTACGTGGCGTCTCACACGCAGTTGCCCGTCGTGGGCGCCGGAGGCATCATGACCCCAGAGGACGCGGAGAGGATGTTCGACGCCGGGGCCAGGTTGATCCAGCTCTACACAGGCTTCATCTACCACGGCCCGGGTCTGGTGTCGGCCATCAACGCGGCAGATTCGAGGAGGAACCGCCGATGACAAGCTATTGGCGCAGGTTGCGCGAGACGGTCTCGGCACGCGGCCCGCTCTGTGTGGGGATCGATCCGCACCCGTCCCTCCTCGGGGCGTGGGGCTTGTCGGAGGACGGCCACGGCGTCGAGCGGTTCGGCAGGCAGCTCGTCGAGGCGCTCGGCGACAAGGTGGCGGCCTTCAAGCCGCAGTCGGCCTTCTTCGAGAGCTACGGCTCCGCCGGGGTCGCCGCGTTGGAACGCATCCTTGCCGACATCGCGCAGACCGGCGCGCTCAGCATCCTCGACGTGAAGCGCGGCGACATCGGTTCCACGATGGCCGCCTACGCGAAGGCCTACCTGACCGACGGCTCTGCGCTGGCCGCCGACGCGATCACCGTCTCTCCCTACCTCGGCTTCGGTTCGCTGCTGCCTGCCTTCGAGGCGGCCCACGCCGGCGAGCGCGGCGTGTACGTGCTGGCGCGCACCTCCAACCCCGAGGGTGCCGAGGTGCAGCTCGCTCTCACCGACGACGGCGAGGGCTCGGTCGTGCAGTCGATCATCGACGCCGCCACGCGGCTCAACATCGAGTCCCGGCAGCGCGCCATCGGCCTGGTGGTCGGCGGCACCCACGAGTCCATCGGCTGTGACGTCTCCAACTTCAACGGCTCGATCCTCGTCCCCGGCATAGGTTTCCAGGGCGGGAAGATGGAGGACCTGCCGGCTCTCTTCGGTGACGCCGTCGACCAGGTCCTGGCCGTCGTGGGCCGCGGAGTGATAGCCGCCGGGCCCGATCCGGACGCGCTGAGAGCCAAAGTTGACGCGCTGTTGGGCTGATCCGGACACGACGGCTACCAAAAGTCCTGTGAACAAATCGCGAACGCCTGCGAAGACCCTTGTGCGTCGCTAGATTGAACCCAATAGCTGCTTTTCAGAAGCTGGAGAATCTCGTGACTATCCCAC